>JAMOTR010000070.1 GCA_027068385.1 Candidatus Heimdallarchaeota archaeon | reverse complement strand
GTGTTTTCTACACGTTACTATAATGTCGCGTATGTAACGCATGATCGCGTCGCTCACGTACACGTCCTTCCACACGATCCTCCTAAGCCTCATGATCGTTTCACCATCTAGGATCCTGCTCGTGGGAGTAGGTCTTATGTCTTCGTTCTTTAGACGTATGATCTTCAACTCATCGTCGGGAGATGGGTAAGAGAGTTCTATCTTCACCGTAAAGCGTGAGATCTGGGCTTCACCTAGGGGCCGTGTACCCTCTATCTCTATGGGGTTCTGAGTAGCGATCACGAAGAAGGGCTCGGGAAGCTTATGCGTGACCCCTCCTACGGTCACCTGCTTTTCCTCCATAGCCTCGAGAAGGGCGCTCTGGGTCTTCGGCGGCGCTCTATTAATCTCATCGATGAGTAGTACATTAGTAAATATAGGACCGGGCTTAAAGACGAAGTCTTTCTTAGATTCGTCCCGTATGTACGTTCCTATAATATCCGCGGGTAATATATCTGGGGTCATCTGAACCCTACGGAAATCTACCCCAAGGACGTTCGCGAAGTTCTTAGCGAAGAACGTCTTAGCTATACCTGGAGGTCCCTCGAGAAGAACGTGACCGCCTATGAGCACCGTGGCGAATGAGAACTTTATTACGTCGTGCATCCCTACTACTACCCTAGAGATCTCCCTATACACTTTAATCCGCCGGGATCTTACCTCGTCTACCGAGCTCATATCGCCTCACCCCTATTAGTCTTTCGAGCTCGATAATCCTTCTCGCGTAGAGGACGAACTCATCCCTCGTTATTCTTCCACGCTCTATAGCCGATAACGCCTCCCTCAGCGTCTTGATATATACTTTAGGAATCTTGCGACGTTTAGCCACGCGCTCGAACGCCTTCCGACTCCGAGAGCCGTAGCGAGAGGCAAATTTGTTCTTAAATCTATCTAATAGGAGCTTTAAGGGCTCCGTGAAATCGTTCTTTTCGAGCGTCGCTTTAGCGTCCGGGTTGAACTCGTAAGCCGTCCTACGCTTTATCTTCCTTATAAGTATCCCGCGCGCCTCGTATTCCGGCATTAACCTCTTAAGATAGTTATACAAGCTCCGGGGGACGAAGAGGCCGAGTATAGGGAATAGAGTGAAGTAAGAGATAGTACGTAAAATTATCGAGAGGTACGCGGTGGAGGATACGGGTAAAGCGGGTTCGTGTGATTGATCGATATACGCTACCGCCCCCTTAGAGGCTAGATAATTAGCTATGTTCTCCACGAACGCGCGATTATCGAACCTCTGGTCGCGGAGGTATCTGTTCGTGAATATATCAGGATCACCTACGAGCATAATGAACTGGTTCTTCATGAACGGGTAATATAGGATGACCGAGAACGGGACGCCTCCCCGCTCGTCGCTATCGGGCCTATATGTACCATCCTTCACGCTTTGTAGATTCGTCTCGAGCCGAGAGAATTCGGTGCTCATGGCTTGCCCCGGTAAGGGAGACCAATACTCCTTAGGTTCGCCCGTATTATTATCCCGGACGTATCCGGATAGAGCGGTAGGCATATACGTAGCTATCTTATCTACACCGTCGAAGAAGCCGAGCGGGTCGTTGTCGTGTAGGATATTAGTGAGTACGGGATTAGCTGGGCTCCCAACGAAGGAAGACGCATCCATAAGGACCGATCCGTTGAACGCGAACTTCTTCACGTAAACCGTAGAGTTAGAGTACTCGGCTTTTTGTATCTCGTAGAGTATGTAGCTTATCACCGATAGTATCTGATTCCCGCTACCGAAGTCGCACGCTAAGATGATGGAATTTCCGCGCGCGAGTAACAGAGGTATGCTCGATATTTCGTCCGAGGAGAAGCTCTTGTACGGTCCTATGATGAAGATCGCCGCGTTAGTCACGTTCTCCCTCAAGAGTATCGATATCGAACCTATGACGGTCTTCGTTTTTACCCTATCCGAGAGTATAGAATACATATCCGACAATCCGAACGGCCCTTCGTCGTCGATCGAATACATCGTAGCGCGCCACGTTCCGGGAACGTACGCTAACACGAGCGCGGCCGTCGTAACGAAAAGAACCGTAAGCGCTACTAAGCGTGAAGTCTTGAGCCCTTCGATCATAAAAATCACCTCGCGGCGGGCGCGGGTTTCGCTAGATGTTCTTTAATGAGTATATTAACAGCCGTGATGATCTTCTGAGCGGTATCGTCGTCGATATCCCATGGTGAGTATTTAGCTATCTCGTACGCGTTCACGATAGTCATCACGGCCGAGGCGCTAGCGCCCGCGGCTATGATCTTCTCAGCTACTCTTCTAGGGGTATCGTTAGGCTTTATAGCGACGCCTAAGCGAGGAGCGAGTACGGTCGTGAGGAACTTATAAGCTTCCGTAGCGAGCAACTTGAAGTTCCCCGTTCTGTATATTCTACGTAGGTTTTGAATTACCGCTTCATAGCTACTAATAGGCCTCGCTCTCTTCTTCCCCATCCTCCCCTTAATCATCTTTATGATGAGGTACAGTAAATAGACGACCAAGATCACCAAGATCGCTAAGAGTATTATCGCTAGAACCGTGATCCGCGAGTAACCCGTCGCTTGATTAGTCGGCGGACTCGGGGGCGAAGGGGTAGAACCTCCGATCTTCTGTATGTACACTATAAGGGTGGTATTCCGATCTCCGACGGAGATACTTATCATTGTATTGTTTAATATCTGGTTCCCATAGAATGTTAGGATCAGCGTTCCGTCGAATCTCTTATATTCGGTTCTCGTCCCCGTGCCGTCCGAGATCTTTATCGAGGCTATCGCGTGGATGTCCCTAAACGTCCGCGGGGATATATCTACGTATACGGTAAAGTTTTCGTCCGGCCTTATCCGGATAGTACCGGAGGCGTTTGTGGTTATACTTACGTCTATTCCGTGCATATATACCTCTTGAGAAACGTTGAAGCACGTCTGAGTGTCGTTGGCGAACGCGCGCACGAGGAACCCTAGATCACCGGCCGCGTATAAGATGAAGTCGTTATTCTTCCGCCTCGCGTCGTATACGCTTCCGTATAGTATCTCTACGGACTGTAAGAACGGTTTTAGTAATTTATAGTCTCCCGTGAGCTCGTTATATAAGTAGGGGGTGAAGATTATAGGGACGCCGTTGGGATATTCCGACGGTAGTACCACGGTGACGTTCCTTAGCTCTACGTACCTACCTTTTACATCTACGGACGATACGCGTATGTACTCTGGTAGGGAAAGAGTGATATGAGGAGCGAGCTCTCCTCCCCGTCCCGGCGGTAACTCGAACTCGAACACACCTTCTACGTGATCGGAAACTACGTTCACGTTCTTCGTATGAGGATTCACGTTCGATCCTCCATAAGATACATATACATTCCCGTTATCCAAAGCTGAAGCGAGGACGTCCGTGTAGCCTAGTTCGTCTTTTATGGTCACGTACATATAAGCGGGCTCGTCCGCGTACGTCGCCTCTATGTGTCCAGTGACGTTAGCGTATTCGTATAAAACGAACGGTAGATCTTCCTTGTATTTAAGCTTAAGGTTATTCTTAAAGAGGAAACCTTCCTCATCGCAATACGCGTATATCGTGATCTTACCATAAGAGGGCTCGTTTAAGTCGATCGATAATACGTCTCCGGAGGTATCGTTAAGCGTTTGATTTCCGCTATGACTTCCGGAGTGACCCTCATAGCTATATGATATATACCGATCTATCGCGGCCGAAGAGCCGTTATCGAACTCCGCTGAGATCCTATACTCTATCGTCCTTGGTCCGCTAAAGTGTTCCTCTAATGAGTTACCGCTCGGTGAGAAGCTAGCTTCTACGTAGATACCACCGTACACGAGTATAGTCGTGTTCGCGTACGTGGGATAGAAAAGGTAGCTACCGGGAAAATACACGGTGATGTTCATATAAGTGCCCGGAGGCCGATCGAGAGGTATCTGAAAATTGAATTCGAAGTTCCCCTCCGAGTCCGTTTGGGTCTCATCCTTGACGCTACCGTTAATTAATAAATAAACGGTCTCATCCGATACGGGAACGGCTCCCGCCTGAAGTTTTCCGGATATCGTAATTACGTCCCCCCTCAGATAGAATGACTTACTCGGAGATATGTTTATAGAAGTCGGGTGAACCCGGGGATGAACGAGAATTAATAATACAAAAACGAGTGGGAGTATCCTCATAAAGACCGCCTCCGCTTGTTTATCACGACCTCTTTAGGGACGTCGTCGGGCGTCCTTATAGCCGTAAATCCCTCATCAGGTACGCTTCTGTATCCCTCTTTAGGCGCCGTTCTATCGTCTATCTTATACATTAGATGAACGTCTGAGTCCACGTCTACGAAGTCCGCTCCGCTTGCTGCTAGAGCCGTGAGAAATGAAGCCCCTACTCCGGTCTCGCTCGTACATCCTACGAGTATCATCGCTCCCGAGCGCTTAGCGAAATCCAATAGGAACCTAGCTCCCTCTAGGCCGTGCTTCGCGAGCTTTAATACTATTCCGTCTATCCCGTCCTCGATGAGCCTCACAGCTTCGGAAACGCTATATGCGGACTCGTCCGCGAATATAGGGGTATCCAGCTTATTCGGAAGTAAAGAACGGACGTTCCTTACGGGCTGCTCAAAGAGCTCTATGTCGAAGCGCTCTAGCTCGCGCATGTGCTTATAAGCTCTATGAGGCTTGAGGGCGGTGTTAAAGTCAACGCGTATAGGTATGTCACCGACCGCCTCGCGTATGGCTTTAATGCGCTCCACGTTCTTCTCCTCATTTCCGTCGAGCTTCACCTTAAGGGCCTTAAACCCCATCTTTACGAACTCCTCCGCCTCCTTCGCTTGTCTCTCGGGCTCGTCTAGGGATACGGTCATATCCGTATATACCCCAGCTCTCGTGCACCATAGATCCCTGGGGGAAAGTCTCCCCTTCTTCGCCGTTAGGTCCCGCAAAGCCCCTTCTAGTCCGGCCTTGAGAGCTGGGCCTCCGTGTATTCTCTGTAGTACCTCGTAGATTTCTCCCTTAGTTTCGGCCTTTAGTATCCTCTCGTGTATAAGATTTAGAGTGTCTAGGACGGTACCTATAGACTCACCGGCTAAACGGACGGACGGAGGGGCCTCCCCGAATCCCCGTACTTCTCCGGACTTAACGCCTATGATTACCGTCTCGCTATGAGTGCTAGAACCTACGGAGATCCTAAATACTCTAGTAAGAGGGACTCTAACGTGTATAGCTACGATCTCGTCGATCATTCTATAGAACTAAAAGCCGAAACGAAAAAGCCTCACTAAACGTGAAGTTATCTCGAGGCCTCTTTACGTAATCAACCTCGGGCTCTAAGTAAGGATCGTTCGTCATTACCCTAGCGGCCGCGGTCTTAAGGGCGGAATAAAGTATCTTCTTCGCCTCCTCTAAAGATAAGTCCTCCTTATACTGAGACTCTAATACGGCTAGGGCTATCTCGAACCCGTCTCCCGTAGCGGCATACTTTTCCGGTATGAGCTCTCCTAATGATCCTACTACGTACAATTCAGGCCCGCTCCGATCGGGGTTAAACCCAGCGACGATCGCCTCTATAGGGTTAGGGAACTTAAACCTATCCGAGTATAAAATAGCGGAGAGCGTGCTAGACACTCTCTTCACGGTGGGGACTATCTTGTACTTGTAGTAGTCGGCTTTTAGGTACGTCTCTAGCATACTATTTACGTGCTGAAACCCTCCGTAGAGACCCGTATACGCTACGAGTATACGATCGTATAACTTAAACATCCTCTTAGCGCCACGCCTAGAGATCATAAAGGATCTCCCTAGAGCGGCCCCGTGAGTGACCCCTACGAGAACAAAATCCTTACCCGCTATCGCCGCTATAGTACCTCCATACGTCACTCAGAATCACCTCCTAGCGACTCTATGATTTTCTTTATGTCGTCCTCCGGTATCCTCTTTACTCCTTCTTTATCTATCCTCACGATGAGCACGCGCTCATGAGAGACGCCGGACTCGTACTCGGTTTTCTTCTTTTCCTTCCTCTTATCCTCCTCCTTCATCGCGAGAACTAGCCCCTCTACCGCGAGCTTAAGCGCGTCATCGTAGCTTATTTCGGGATCGTAACGCTCCTTAAGCAGCTTGATCACCTTTTCGTCATCCCTACCGACGCAATACGCTCTAATGCCGAAGATCGTGCCTCCGGGATCTACGAATACGGCTCTGGGGCCGTAGATGTCGTATCCGCCTATGAAGATCCCGACGCCGAAGGGTCTCACTCCTCCGTATTGTGTGTACTGCTGCATATAATCACTAAGCTCCTCCGCGAGCGTGTATACGTCTATTTCTTCCCCGAAGATGAGGCGGTTTTGATACGCTATATCGCGAGCCTTGTTGATGAGAACGCGACCGTCCGCTGTGTATCCGGCATACGCGGCCGCTATGTGATCATCTATCTGATATATCTTCTCAGCGGGTAGTAAGAGCTTAGAGAGGGGTATTAATCCTCCAAGTATAACCGCTTCCTTAGTTACTATAGCTATCGTAAGGAGACCGCGGCGCATCGCCACGCGTGCGTACTCTAATTGTATTATGCGTCCGTCCGGGGAGAACATCGATGTGGTCTTATCATAACCAACCGCTTGATCTCCGAACCGAGACATATGAGGTCACCTCCTTAAGTATTTCTTAACTTCCTCATCGCTAAGCTTCCTTAGTCCCTTAGGGGATATCACGACGACGTCTATACCGTCGCCCGTAGCCACGTCGCGCATGATCGCTGAGTTTATCGCGTATATCGCGGTCCTTATCGCCTCCTCTTCGCTCATTCCCTCGCGATAAGCGGCTTCTAAGTATCCGTAAGCGATGGGGCTTCCCGAACCCGAGGATAGGAAGTCGTCCTCCACCACTGATCCAGCATCGTCGAGGAAGAATATATGGGGCCCGCGTACGTCCACGCCCCCTACGATGATGTGCGTTATTAACGGCATATAAGACTTCAAGTGGTTATGCATAACGAGCGATAAATAGCGCGAGATCTCTTTTATTAAAGGCTTACGACGACGTTCTAGCTCGAACTTCTTGATCCGGGCGGTGAGGAACTC
Source organism: Candidatus Heimdallarchaeota archaeon (assembly GCA_027068385.1). GTDB lineage: Archaea > Asgardarchaeota > Njordarchaeia > Njordarchaeales > JAMOTR01 > JAMOTR01. Next base: position 16,548 of record JAMOTR010000070.1, on the reverse strand, counting down.
CGAGATCTTCTGAGCGTCGGCTACGAGACCCGATACCGTGATAGCCACGAAATCCGCTAAAGGTACGATCTTCGTATAAGTACGGGAGACCACCAGTCCGGTATTTATAGAAACGCGTCTATCCGCAGCTAATACTACTCCATCGGAATACTTTAACGCCACCGTAGTCGTTCCGGTTTTCATCGGTCCATGCATAAGAGCTTCTTATACGATGAATATCAAAAACACTCGCTCAACTTTTACGTCCACTCCTTCGTCCTTCTTGATCTTCTTTAGCTCGATCGTTAAGATACCGTTCTTAAACTTCGCCTTAGCGCTCTTCGGATCCACCTTAGCGGGGAGCTTTATGCGCTTAGCATACTTGCGCTCCCCTTCAGCCTCTAGGTATATTTCATCCTCCTTCGCCTTGATCCTTATGCTATCCTTAGAGGCCCCCGGTATCTCTACGATCACCTGTATCGTGTCGTCCTTTTCGTATACGTCCACCGTAGGCTCGTAGACGTCCGTCCTTATGATCTCCCTAGAGGGCTTTATGTTTCCGAACTTCTGTATCCTAGGAACCCCGTCGGGCCCTATTACTATGCGGAATCCGTATACTATAGGGGACCCGGGGGTCTCGGAGCTCTCCTCTAGGATCTTATTGATGATGTTCATAACGCGCTCCATTTCCCTTCTAAAGATCTCATCAACGTCATCGAAGAGCGAGAACCGATCGTCCTCGTCGTCGAAAAACCGGAACTTACGCCTCCTCTTATCGTCCATACACCTATTAATAGAGCTTTTTCATATTTCCTTTCGAACTCTACAGACAAAAAGAGCCTTAGAGGGATAAAGATGAGACGCGAGGTTTACGTTATAGCCGTTAGTATAGCGATCCTGATGACGGGATTCGGGATTTTTATGCCTTTTATACCTATATTCGCGTTACACCTCGGAGCCTCAGCCTTCGATATCGGGATCATGGTTAGCGCTTTTATGATCGCTAGGATCCCCTCGGCTAGATATTTTGGTGCTAAGAGTGACGCTATAGGGAGGAAGAAGGTGATGTTACTGGGTCTCCTCGGTTATACGATCGTCACGGCTCTCATAGCTTATTCTAGGAATATACGGGAGCTCATATTATGGCGCACGCTTCAAGGAGTGGCCTCGGGAGCGTTCCGGCCCGCGGCTCAGGCGTTAGTGTCGGACTCCGTGTTAATACACGAACGCGCTAGAGCCGTATCCCTGGTGAACGCGGCATCCACTACGGGTATGATCGCGGGACCCGCTTTGGGCGGAGTCTTATACCATATATTCTCCGCTCAGACGGGACCGCTACAAGCCTTCCGTTATACGTTTCTCTTTACCTCTTTGATATCCGCCATTACTCTAATCTTCGTAGCCCTCTTCGTACAAGACGTAAAGGCCGCTAAGAGGGTCGTCTTCGTTCAAGAGGTGTCCGTACCATCCATAGCCCGCGTGATCTTTACCGTAGCGTTCGCTAACGGTTTAGCTAACGGCATGGTCACCTCGGTTCGGACTTTGCTCTTATACGAGTACTTTAAGGCGTCCCCGGAATTTGTTTCCGCGTTGTTCACCGTATTAGGCGTCATCAACGCTATACTAGCTTACCCCGCTGGTTACCTAGCCGATCATCTAGGGAGGAAGACCGTAATCATGTACACGCTGGGCTTATCTCGCATATTCACGCTTATGATACCGTTCTTGAGGGACCTTATGAAGTTCGTGGGCGTCGCGATCTTACGTTCGGCCGCCTTCGCCCTCGGAGGACCAGCGTATAGAGCTATATCCGCAGACCTATTCGCTCACGCACGCGGGAAGCTTATAGGCTCGCAGCAGGCTCGGTTTAACGCGGGATCCGTAATAGGACCTCTGATAGGGACTCGGATATACGAGAAAATGCCCCGGGAGATAAAAATACGGAAGTTCATAGTGATCGGAAAGGCCGTCGGGTTCCGGATCTCCGGAATCATCGGCTTAATTTCGCTCGTCTACTTCCTCTTGAAGGTTCCCGAAAGCACCTCTGTGATGAAGGAGGAATAATTCGAGGTACGTCTTTTCTTCTATTTCTCCTATTTTACCGAGCTTCTCCCACACGCTTAGTACCTTCTCCTCGGACTCCGCCTCGATCTCCATAAACAGCCCTATTCCTTCGACGCGATCTATCGTTACGTAGGCCCCGTCCACGATGTACACCTCGCGACGTTTCTTAATGACCGCTATGGGCTTAAATCCGAGCCTCTCTAAGAGTTTCTTAGCTTTATCTTCGTCTACCTCGAGCTCTATTTCCTCGCGTATCTTTACCTTCGACGGTGCGCGCGGTCCCTTATATGTTAGAATAGCCTTTTCGAACCCCGTTCTCCTGCGTATTCTAAGAGCCTCATCGGTGCGAGAGAAGTCGCGACACGGATGATTATAATAAGTATCGACCTCGATTCCCTCGTAGATCTTCTTATAATTAGATAGATCGGGAGGCTCGCGGATGCGCAATTTGAGCTCTATCTCCATTAAAAATCACTTAAACCCCGTTAGTTTAAGCAAGTACTCCCGGTTCCTATCCACCCGTTTCTGGAGTTCTTCTAGTAGGTGCTTGTTCTCCGGCTTAAGTAGATGCCTGAAGCGTCCCTGCTGTTTCACCCGCTCCTCTACGGGCTTCTTAAGTTCGGGCTTCTTCGCTATCATTAGTGATCTATCGGTAAGCTTCCGAGTTCCGTCCTCATATTCCCGTAGAGGGAAGTAGCACGTATCGACGGCTAACTTTAGGTTCTCTATCGTCTTCTCGGTCGGTAAGCGCCGACCGCGAGGACATGTAGAAAGCACGTGTAGGAACTTAGGACCTTCTATTTGTAGCGCCTTCTTCACCTTATTAAATAGATCCATGAAATGAGCGGGAGTGCTCGTAGCTACGTAAGGTATCCCGTGAGCTGCCGCTATGAACGCTATAGGCTTCTTCTGCCTCGGATTCCCGGGTATCTTCCTACCCGCGGGCGAGGTGGTGGTCCGAGCTCCTAGGGGAGTAGCTCCGGAGCGCTGAATTCCGGTGTTCATATACGCCTCGTTGTCATACATGATGTAGAGAATATCGTGCCCGCGCTCTAGCATCCCGCTCAAGCTCTGAAGACCTATGTCCACGGTACCTCCGTCTCCAGCGAACACGATCACCTTGAGGTCGTCTAAGTTCTTTCCGTACTTCCTCTTTAGTATCTTTATAGCGGCTTCCACTCCGGAAGCGGTCGCTCCAGCGTTCTCGAACGCGTTGTGTAACCGGGGTATATTCCGAGAGGTATAGGGATAAATCGTAGTGGCTACCTCTAAGCAAGAGGTGGCGTTCACGATTATGGGCTTAATACCGAGTTCCTGAGCGGCCATAAGCGCGATCTTTACTATTATGGGGGCCGCACAGCCGGCACATAAACGATGACCGGGTAAGAACCGACGATTCTCCTCCCGTCTAGCGGCGCGTTCCTTAAGAGGGTTCGCCATACTACGAATTCGCGGTGAACTTCTTTCGTTTTCCGTTCAAAACGCTCATGGAGATCAAGGATCTACAACGTAAGCTAGCGGATTTGTTCTTAGAACGCGACCGTAAGCGCGGGTTAGAGAGGACGTTCATGAAGCTAGTAGAGGAAGTGGGAGAACTCTCAGAAGCCCTCCTAAAGAACGAAGGGGTCGAAGAGGAACTAGCCGATGTAATAGCTCGGGCTATAAGCATAGCGAATATGTTAGGTCTAGACGTGGAAAAAATACTCGAGAAAAAGTACCCGGAAATTCGTTCGGAGAACGTCTCTGATACCTGAGAGAGGATCCGGTCGCGAACGTACATGAACGTCTTAAATGCCTCCTGCCGATCCACCGGGTTACCGTTGATTTTTACCCCTTCTTCGTCCGTCTCGAATTCTATGTAACGATCCTCTATGTATACGAAGCCGTTGATCCTCCTCTCCGAAACGTTAGCCTCGAGGCGTCCGAACTTACCCTTATAGTAGAACACGTCGTTCGTCTCTAGTTCCCCGTCTACGAACTCAGACTTAAGCTTATCCGAAACCGTGATCGTCCCCTCGGGTGACTCGAAGACCACTTTTCCTTCCTCTGGATATAATTTCCGCGAGGGGCCTAGAAGAACTATTCCACGCTCTTTAACCTTCACGGGACCGACCTTAACGAAGTCGAACGTCTCGAACTCCACGACCGTCAACGGCCCCGCCTCTACGGTCTCAAGCGACAAGAGCTCGTCTATGGGCTTACGCTTAGAGAGGAACTTAGGCTTTACCGGGAGCTTTATTCCGGATACGAACACGGGTCCCGAGCGTACTATACCTAAGCCACGTAGATCTATGTGTACGCGACCTTCTATGATATATCCGGGCTCCGTCACCCAAACGTCCGATCCCTTCTCGAACGTTACCTTAGCCCCTATGTTTACCGTTACGGGCTTCTCTAACTTACCCGCGTATATAGCTTTAGGTGACGTCCTTATGCCGGGTACGAAGATCCCTATGACGAACAACACCAAGAGCACGTTGATGAGCTCCCCTAACCGCGGATAAGATATTCCTCCGATGCTCTTAACGACGTAGATGAAGATCACTAGGGCTAAGGAATACCGCGCTAAGCTCTTGTTGAAGGCCCCTAATATTAAGACGCCCACAACGAAAGCTAGAAACAGGGACGGAGATAGCGGCGAGTGGAAGACCTCCGCGAGCATCCGAGCGATTATGAGGGATACTATGATACTCCCTAAGAGGTCCTCTGGGGAGTCTATCTCCGAGGCTGCCGCGATCGGTATGCACGCTATGGCGATGTATATAGCCTCGTCGTAACGCTCTAACACCACAGCTAAGGCTATACCTAAAACTACGGGTATCGAGGAGAGATGTGTAGAACGAGTCTTATAGGAAAGGAGAACGGTAAAAACGAGAGTAAATAAGAACACCTCATACATACTTACTCACCTCCTTAATCCGTCTAGCCACGAGGCGCCCTTTGGGCGTGATCCTGTATATACCCATGGTTTGTGTGATAAGACCTAGCTCTATGAACTTCTTAAGCGATGTCTTTAGAGACCCCCCGCGTAGTCCTGAGAGCACCTCTAGCTCCTTAAAGCGCCTCGGAGACTTTTCTAGAGCTAGAAGGACGCGTATGCGTCCCGGGGTCGAAAGGGAAGAAAAAAGCTCCGCTAGCCTCTCAACGTCCTCTACTTTCCCCTCTTCTTTAGCCCTATTATACACTAGGGTTATCACGTTCATAACGAACTCCTCTACGAGCTCCTTGAGCTCCTCCTCAAAGTCTCTCGTAGCCATAGTTCATCGCGATCCTTTCCGAGATTCTTATGATGAGCGTAGCTACAGCGGTCATGGCTATTCCCCGGAAGATTCCGTACATCGAATATTCGAGTATCATCTCGGCGCCCCGCCCGTATATCGTGGCTCCTCTAAACGCCTCGAAGACTTTAGTGAACGGCAGCGCGTTCGAGATAACTTGAAGAGAGTGAGGTAATAGGGACACGGGGAAGAACACTCCCGTGAGTAGGTATATGATCGTCTGAGTGAGGTTAATGATGGGTCCGGCCACGTTCTTAGCGAAGATACCTATGGGGGATATAAGTAGGGAGAATCCGAAAGCCGTGAGCCGTACGGAGAAGGCCGTAAACCGGAACCGGAATCCGGGAACTATGTGTACTCCTAGGATCCGCCCGGCAGAGATGATGACGAGTATTTCTAGGACCATAATCGTGGAGGATGCGAGGGAGTAAGTGAGTATTAAGAGGACTCTGTTGGCGGGCGTGGCGAAGATCCGATAGAAGGTACCATAGTATTCTTGTTCGCGGAAGAAGAATCCGACGTCCCGTAGGGCCTGGGAGACGAAGGAGAGCAAGATCATAGCCGTGAGTCCGTACCCTTTAGCCATAGCGGCGGACGTGAACGCTTGGGCGAAGAATACGAGTATTATCGCCCGTAGTATCACGTTGAAGAGACCCATGATTATGTTTCCCACGTATCTGAGGCGCTGCTTTAGGAAGTACTTATAAAGGGCGAGTATCATTTACCACCACCTCCATGAACACCTCTTCTAATGAGGGTATGCGGCGCTCTATGCGATACACGTTGCATCCCTTAAGCCTCTCCACGATCTCCTCAAAGGTCCCTCTCACGCGCACGATCCTACGATCATTAAGCCTTCTCTCTTCGATCACCCCAGGAAGTTCTACGTCCCCCTCGTATTCCACCTCGAACTCGGGCTTAGCGTACTTTTCGCGTATAATATCGGGCGTTCCTTGTTCTACTATCTTACCCTTTAGTAGTATCGTCACCCGGTCGCTCACCTCCTCGGCTTCATACATATTATGAGTAGTGAGGAGTATCGTGCGCTCCTTAGAGAGCTTCTTTATGAGGCGGCGGAACTCGTAGGCGGCTATAGGGTCTAATCCTAACGTCGGCTCGTCGAGTATTAAGAGTTCGGGGTCGTGAATGAGAGCCCTGGCGATCATCAAACGCATCGTCATCCCAAGCGAGAACTCGTTTAGCGTCTTATTCGCGGCCCGCTCTAAGCCTACTAGGCTAAGTAATTCCTTAGCCCTCTTTCTCGCCTCACCCTCGCTCAGCCCGTATAAGATTCCGAACACTATGAGGTTCTCTAACGCCGTTAATCTCGGATAGAAGGCTCTAGCTTTCCCTCCTAGCACGATCCCCACTAACGGACGCACCTTAAACGGATCGCGTACTACGTCTATACCTAAGACCTCTACGTATCCGCTCGTGGGCTTAAGCATGCCCGCTATAATATTAAGAAGCGTGCTCTTACCGGAACCGTTAGGACCTAAGATCGTGTATACGATTCTAGTAGGGACTTCGAACGATACTCCTCTAAGCGCTACTACGTTCTTATAGCGTTTAACGAGGTTCCTAACGACTACAGCTTTTGTAGTCATGCTACATGATTTGTAGCTCATTATTAATTTAACCCAAAAACTTCGCTTTTTTCTCTCCCTCTCCGCTTCCATAGACCGAATCTTCTCCGGTATTATATCACTCCCGCCCGAGGGATCCTCGATCACGATCGTGAGCTCCCCGGACGGTTCCTCGAGTTCCTTTTCTAGTCTCTTTATGATCTCCTTGCCTCTCCTTACCCTCTCCTCCTCGTCCTCATCCCCTTTAGCCCCTTTCATCGCGAAGCGCGTCGCGTCTATGAACTCCGTAAGCATCGCGGAAACGGGAAGCATCCTTCCTTTAGCTATCGGCCCCGGTCTCACTTCTAAGCCGAGCTCGGGTATCTTGACCGTAGCTCTGGACGTAAGTACGAGCATCGCGCTCAGGTCCTCGAGGTTCTTGATCTTAAATTCTATTCTTTTGGGCTTCTCTTCCCTTAGTAGATACACGTCCGAGAAGCGATAGCCGCAGTGGGGGCACGATATCGATAGTATCCGAAGTTCTCCATAGTAAGGGATCTTCCTAACTATATGCCTCATGATAGCGTCCTTCCCGCAGCTCGGGCACGGTATAGTTTCCTCGTAATATCTCGGCTCTTCTCCCACCCTTTGAGGGTCGTGTCGTTTTAAATAAGGGTTTCGATAAAACGATCGCTTAAAAACCAGGGAATAGGTCACCTCGAAGAAGCGCATCACTAATGGCGAATCGTATCCCCTTCCCTTCTTACCGGCCGATACGTCGTAGATCTGGAAGAAGTTCTCCGCAACCTCTAAAGCCTCGTGAGTGGCGGCCGCGGCTACTACGGATAAGATGTCGCCCGAAGGGTTAAACGTCGGTGAATTAGCTACCTCCTTCCACCTCTTAGCTTCCTCCTCTAGGACCACGCGAGGAACGAAGAACACAGCGTTGCCGGGCGTCATCCTGGACGGAGGGATATAATAGTGGACCACGAAGTCTCCGAACTTCCGCTGCCTCGTATACTCTTTACCTATCTCTTGTAAGAACCTCTCGAACCTCGCCTTCGCGGATTGAACGATCGCTACGGCCTCCTGATAATTAGCCCTCCTAGAGGCTTCTACCATTCTATATAATTCCCTCACCGCGGAAGGCTTGATACGAACTCTATAAATTTTACCCGTAATCGCGTCGCGCATACGCAAGATCACATCTCCTTCGAACGTTTTAGCGAAGTCCGAGAACCTATCTATAATTAGATCGTAGCTCATGATCACATGTTCATAAGAGGTAGAAGTTCTTTGGTGGGCCCGCGGGGATTCGAACCCCGGACCTCCCGCGTGTAAGGCGGGCGTTCTGCCAGGCTGAACTACGGGCCCTCTAAGGTTTACTTCAGATCGTGATTTAAGAATTTATGTTCGTGATCGTGGGAGTGCCCGGCTCGGGAAAGACTACGCTCGCGTCGCTTCTCGCTAAGAGAGGATTCAAGGTCATAGAGCTTAAGGAGTTCGTAGAGGAGAACGACCTATATCTCGCGTATGAGGTCGAAAGGGACACCCTAATAGTACCTTACGATATATGTATAGAGGGCGCCATAGTGGTGAGCACGTTCGTGCCCGAATGCGACGGAGTACGTTGTATTCTAGTAGAGGCCCCACCGGACGTAATAAGGGAAAGGCTAAGAAGGAGGGGATACGACGAGAGAAAGATAGAGGAGAACGTCGAGGCGATAGAAATACTGAGGATGGAGGTCGAGGAGATGTGTTCTTCTTATATCATTGTGGACGGTAGGAACGTAAGAAAAGAGCTAGAGCGCGTGATAGAGTTCATCAAAAACTTTGAGGACGCTCGCGAGCGAAGAAACAAAATGAGAGCTATCGTTTTAGCTGGTGGCTTCGGTACGCGTTTAAGGCCTCTTACGTATGTTATCCCAAAACCGGCTCTACCTATAGCGAATAGGCCCATGATACAGCGGATCCTAGATCGGTTAGAGAAGAACGATATAAAAGGAGGGGTCGTGTCCACGGGATATAAGGCCGAACTCGTTAAGGAAGCGATAGAAGGCTATAGAGCTCGGGAAGTAGTTAGGGAGGATTCCCCCCTAGATACCGGAGGCGGACTAAAGTACGCTTATTCTTTCCTTGGGGACGACGTGTTCGTGGCGATGAACGGTGATATAATCACGGAGGCCCCTCTGAGGGAGATGATAAAATTTCACGAGGAGCAGGAGGCGGACCTTACAATACTCGCATATACCGTGGACGATCCGAGACAATATGGTGTATTATTAGTGGACGGATATAGGATCTTAGGGTTCGTGGAAAAGCCCGAGAGGCCTCCGTCTAACCTCATAAACGCGGGAGTATACATAATGAACAAGAAGGTGGTAGAATACATACCGGAGGGGAAAGTGAGCCTAGAGAAGGAGGTATTCCCGAGGGTCGTAAAGGAACTTAAGGTCGTATACTTTAAGTATTCGGGACCCCGGTTCGATGCGGGAAAACCGCACACGTTCTTGGCCGCTAACAAGTACCTCGTACATAAGCACCCCGAGTTAGCTATAGCGGACGGGGCTATAATAGAAGGATCCGTGATAGATTCCGCTATAGGAAGGAACGTCGTTGTATCGGAAGGGGCGCGTATAGAGAACTCTGTTATATTAAACGATTCGGTAATAGGAAGGTCTACAAAAATATGTAACGCGCTTATCGGAAGAAAGGCGCGTATAGGTCCCGGTCTCTCTCTAAAGCGCCTCGTATTAGCCGACCATTCCATCGTCGAGCGATTTTTGCTAGTATCCTACGCATCATCTCCGGGAGATCGTCTGGGCCGCTTCCGGTGATTATCCGCTTACCCTCGTATTCGTACTCGGATACTCCTTTCTTATACACCCCGCCCGCGTTTTCTATATCGTCCTTTAGCGATACGTACGCGGATACTTCCGCGCCCTTCTTGATGAGTCCCGCGGATATTAATACCCGAGGACCGTGGCACACGGCCCCTATTACCTTAGCCTTACGTAGTATTTCTAGGACTTCCGCGTACGTCCTCAGCTTGTCGGGAGCGTATCCTCCGGGCACGAACACCACGTCGTATTCCCTCTTTAGCGCCTCCTCGAACGTTATAGTAGCCCTAAGAGGGTATCCCTTAAACCCGCGCTTACCCGTATATTCTCTCGCTTCCTTTCCCGCCACGTCCACCTCGAAACCCGCTTCCTTAAAGCGGAAGTACGGATAAATGAACTCACGCTCGTCCACTAAGTCTTCTATTAAGATAAGGACGCGCGCCATGAGGGGAAACGTATGGGTATTTCTTTTTCGTACGCATGAGAAATAATACAAGAGCACCGCTCGTTCGATCTATGCCGAGGTTCTCTCATACTAAAGAGGTAGGACCCGCGGGTAGGTTCGGTCCTAGATACGGAGCTACGCTACGTAGGAAGGTTAGGGACATCGAAGTGGAACAGAGGAAGAAGCACGTGTGCCCTAGGTGTGGCGCTAGAGCCGTGAAGCGCGTAGCCGTTGGGATACGGGTGTGTAAGAAATGCGGCTTCAAGTTCGCCGGAGGAGCGCGGACGCCCGAGACTGAGGTCGGTAAGACCGCTCGTTACATCATCGCTAGTTTAGGTGGTAGACATGAGGCGGGTCCTCGAGGACACCGAAGAAAAGAAGGAGTACATAGACGAAGGAGTACTCGCGGCGGTAGTTTATGAGCTCGCGAGGCTCGGGGTAAAGAAGGCTACCCGGTATCGCGTCCACCCACTTCAAAATAAGGCCGTACTAGAGGTAGAGGACGATCCTAAGAAAGTACTCGAGGCTATTAAGAGGGTAAAGGAACAACTCCTCGAGATAAAGGAGCAGATTTGTAAATAAATTTTTAAATAATCGCGAGGAATCTGCTGATGATAGTTCTTTTAGCCGACTTACACTTAGGATGCGAAATAAAAACACCTAATAAGAGCGTTAAGAGTCCTCATCAGTTATTGAGGGAAACGTTCTCCGAAATCGTGGACAAAATCTTAGACATCTCCCCCGACCTCGTAGTGATCTCGGGCGACCTGTTCCATAGATATAAACCTTCCGCGGAGGATTTTGTCGCGGTGACTAGAGAGTTCAAGAGGATTTCGGAGACCTCCGAGATATTATACGTCTTGGGTAATCACGAGATACCTCCTATAGGAATTCACGCCTCAGCGAAGTTCGTTACTTACCCGAAGGCGCTAGAGGTAATTAAGGGCGTGAAGGTCGTGGAGCGCTTTAGTAAAAGGAACCCCGTAGTAGAAATAGGAGGGTATAGGATCCTCGCGTTGCCGCACCCCGGGTTAGGTATTAAGAAGAAGAGGAGGGAGGTCATAGACGTATTGTATAAGCATTACATCGAGAACGAGGATTACGATTACGTCGCTATGCACTTATGTATAAACGGATACGGTGAAAAAGGAGAGGAAGCCTCGTGCTTATACATCAATAGGTTCCCTAAACTCGCGCTCGCGGGCCATTATCATAAGAGGCTTTACGATAAGGACGCGAACTTCGTATATCCCGGCTCCGCTATAGCTTATCCTCAGATGATGTTTATGCCGAAGTATGGGGACTATGAGCCTAAGGATTTCGCGTTCGTCGTCGTTAACGGAAACGAGGTATCTTTCGAGAGGTACAACGGAATACATATAGCGAGGTTCTTGATTAAGGACGTTAGAAAGGATCTTAAGGAAATACTAGAGCTCGTCGAAAGGCTCCCTAAGGCGATAGTTGTTCTAGAGTATGAGGAAAACGTACCGAAAAGCGACGTGAAGGATCTAGCGGAGATGCTCGTAAGGAGAAACGAGAACATATTAATACGTTATAAGCAGATCCAGAGGAAAGAGGCCTCGGCTTCGTTGGAGGACTTCATCGGAGGCGCGCTTAGTGAGGAACATGAGAACATCATTAGGGAGGCGATCGCGAGGGCTGCTCCGGGGGGCATCATAAGGAAGGCTCTCGCTATAGCGTTAGAAGTGTATGAAAGCGAGGTGGACACGAAAAAGGCTCCCGATATAATCGCGGATAGGATAATTAAGGAGGTGATAGGGTATGAGGATAAAGAAGATCGAGGTAAAGAACATATATCCGTTTAGGGACGTCCTCGTCTCCTTCGATGAACCGATAGTAATACTATTAGGACCTAACGGTGTAGGTAAAACGACGTTAGCTAAGATCGGCCTTAACGGGGCCTTAAAGCTCTCGGGTAAGCGGTTAGACGATAGGGCCAAACGGGGAGAGGCTGCGGTATTAGTAGACGTGGAGGATAAGGAGTTCGTAGTGTTTCATAAAGGGGTACAAAGTAAGGCCTCAGTGAGCTTAGGGAAGAGGCCTACGACGATCGAGAAATACTACAAGACGGTGCTCGGCTACGTACCCACGACGAAAGAAATGGAGGCTATACTCGCTCTATCGTTCTTCTCGAACGTGGAGAATAAGCTGATACTCAAGAAGGAATCGGTAAAGGACTTCATACTCGGAATGCTTGGCGTCGAATCGTTTATGGAGCTATTAAGCGAAGTGCGCAGGAAGCTCGAGGGAAAGAAGGAAAGGTTAGACGAGAAAAGGCGCTTCTATGAGATACAGCACGCGAAGATAGATAGGGAAATCAGGGCCTTGAGGGAGAAGGTCGAAAAGGAGAGGAAGGCTGTGAGCAAATATAAGAAGGAGCTAGAAGAGCTCGAAGGAAAGAGGGAAGAACTTAGGGAGGCGGTCGAGAGGTTATCGGCCGAGGTAAATAGGCTAGCCGGAGAAATAGAGGCGCTGAAGGACATAGAGAAGGAGTACGCTAAGCTCGAAGAGAAGCTCGCGCGCATCGATGAGAACATATACAAGATCGTGAGCGAACTCGGTGAGAGGGCCGTACGCGTAAAGAGGTTCTACGAGATTAGGGGGTACGAGGTACTCAGGAGGATGGCCGAGATTCTAGCGAAAGCTTCCCATTTGGGCTTAGAGGCCGATCCGGAGCGTATCGCTTCAATGGACGTGTCGAAGGACATAGAAAGGCTTGAGGCGGAGAAGGATAAGATTCAGACGGAGATGAGCGAGCTTAAGGGAACTATAAAGACGATAGAGAGGAGATTAGAGGAACTAAAGCGTAGGATCTCCGAGTTAAGGGCCGAGATAGGTGTGATGAGGAGCGAGTTCGCCTCCATAGGGTGCGACTATGAGGACCCTAATAAGGTAGAGGAGTGTGTGGAGAACGTATATAGGGAAAAGAAAGCGCTACTCGATACGTTAGAGACGAAGAAGACGAAGCTCAGGGGTGAAAAGAGAAACGTTGAGGAGATCATAAAGTTCCTTGAGGAAGAACTCGAGAAGAAGACCTATAAGTGTCCCGTATGCAGAAGCGAACTAACCGAGGATAAGATCAAGGAGCTCTTAGAGGAGAACAATAGAAGGCTTAAAGAGCTCGTCGAGGAGATCAGGAAGACGGAGAAGGAAATAGACGCGCTGAAGGAAGGGATTAAGAGGATCGAGGAGATAAAGAAGAAACTCGAGGTATATAAGAGGGACGTAGAAGAGCTCAAGAGACTAAGGGGCGAGAGGGCGGAGAAGGATAAGATCATATCTACATATAAAGAGAGGGTAAGGGAGCTCTCTAAGAGATTAGAAGGGATTCACGAGGAGCTTAAGAGGCTAAAGGAGATCGATAAGATAATCAGGAGCGTAAGGGAGCACTATCATAGGCGGAAGGAGGCTTACGAACTAAGTAAGGAGATACCCAAAGATATACCGCGCGACCTCTTAGAGAGGATAGGGGTGCTCGATGAGAGCATTATACTAAACATAGACGACCAAATGTCCCGCTATAAGGAGTATAAAGCGAAAATCATCGAGCTTAGGAAAAAGAGGGAAAAGCGGAGGGAACTCTCCAAAAAGCTCGAGAGTGAGAAAAGGGAGCTTGAGGAGATCGAAAGGAGAATAAGCGAGTTGCGTAACGCCATAGGTAACTTAGAGGGATCCATAGAGAGGGATCTAAGTAGGATAGAGGAACTCGGAAAGGAGAAGGAGAAATACGCGAAGAAGAAGCGCGAGGTCGAAAAGGCGATACAGAGATTATCGACGCTCATTAATTCCCTTAGCCTGAGAAAGAAGGATAATGCGATAAAGCGTCTAGAAGCGGCGATACTTAAGGATACCATCGATAGGATTAACAAAGCGCTCGTAGAACTAGTCGATAAGGCTAACGAAGGGGCGGGGATAAGTCGGAAACGCATTAAAGTGACGATAGACGAGAAAGGCTCTGTCGCGATCAAGGCCTTACGCGCTGAGGAAGATACTGCTCTAGAACGCGACTTAACGAAGCTTTCGGCCGGTGAGCAGATGTTCGTGAGCGTCCTCTTCATGCTCGCCTTTAGAAAGGCTATAAGCGGAGACGTACGCGCCTCCGAGTTGCCGATAGTACTCGACGAGCCCACGGCTAATGCCGACGCAAACACTCGCTTAAAGGTAATCGATCTAGTAGAGACGCTCATAGACGAGGGAATAATACCTCAAGTGATCATCACGACACACGATCAGGAACTCGTGGACATGATCGTGAGCGCGAGGGAGGACGTGAAGGTAATAAGGCTAGAAAAAACGGGCTCGTATACGGTCCCCAAGGATCTCACAGAACGATCTCTTCCACCACGCGTATCGTAGCTTTTTGTGAAGATCTAGCGATCTCCCTTCTTAGTATCTCCAAATCGGCTTTCTTTAGCTTCACCACGGCTATTAGGGATCCGTCGTTCTTCCGGGCGCTGCGGACGTCATCGAAGATCTTCTCATAGCGCATGAGAACCTTATATACGTTTATCGCGTCCTCGGGCGGGGCCTTGATTTCTACGATCACGTACGGAATCCCTATAGGAATAACGCGAGAGAGCTGCTTCACGATCTCCACGGCCTGCCTCGGTACCGGCGCTTTGGGATCTATCTTCGCCCCTACCTCCTCCATAGCCGCTTCGATACGCTTGGGCGGATGAGGCTTTCCGGTCTTGGGGTTTATCGCGTAGCGGTGTATCCGCTCTATTACTTCCTTCTTTACCTTTTCGTATATCTCGCGCCTGAGCTCTTGAGGTATTTCTACTTCGCCGCGTAATACTATCGTCTTTACGATCTCCTCCTTCGTCACGTCAGGCTTTCTTAGGTATTTACGGAACGCGTCTAATACTTCCTCTTCGCTCGCTAGCTTACCCTTACGGACGTCCTCGAAGATCGTGAAGTCCGGAACGACGTCGCGTATATCCACGGGCTCTCCTTCGCGTAGCCTTAACGCCATCTTAGGATCCACGAGTACCTCGAAGCGCTTACGGCCGATCCTTAAGCGAGCGACCGTATACTTCTCCGCCATGACTCTCTTCACCCCGAAGATTCTTCAACCCTCTAGTTTGAACGCCTTCGGCAAGAGTGAAGATAGCCTCTCTATGACGTCCACGTTTGGTCCCACGATCCTTATGGGAACGTCCCCGGAGGCGAACTCGGAAATCACTTGAAGACAAGCGCCGCAAGGGTATGGATCCACGTCCTCGCTATACACGAGTATCGCGTCTAATCTCTTACACCCCTCCGAGACCATCCTAAATATAGCCGAGCGCTCCGCGCATATCGTTAGACCATAAGAGGAATTCTCCACGTTTACTCCCGGATATAGCTTACCGCATCCGAAGGCTACTGAGGACACGCGTATATTAGAATATGGAGCGTAAGAGTTCTTCACGTACTTTTTTGCTATTTCTAACATCGCGTCCCGAGGGGGGTTCATAATACTCTAGATGATGCGTTTGAATCTATAGATGCTACCTCAGGTCTAAATCGTCCGGTCCTCAAGGATCTCCATGCTCGTCGAACTTTTACCCGAAGCGATAGATATCGTGTCAAAACGTCCCGCCCTAGTTAGACTTCAGGCTGAGCGCGTTCTCTTCATTGGTGACCTTCACGGTTACCCGGACGTACTGGACTACGTAGAGCGCGAACTCTCGGACGAGAAGATGCACGTAGTCTTCTTGGGGGATTACGTCGACCGCGGTCCGAAGCAGGTGGAGACGTTCACCCGCGTGATAGAGTTGCTCACCGCCTATCCCGAACGCGTGATCACGCTACGCGGGAATCACGAGGACGAACAAACGAACCGCATATACGGGTTCTATGATGTAGTTATGAAGAAGTTCGGGCCGGACGTCTACGAGAAGATTAAGGAGTTCTATAAGAACTTGCCCATTGCCGTGGACGTGAACGAGAAGGTTTTCGGGGTACACGGGGGAATCCCCGTCATAATACCGAAGACCACGGAGGCACTAGAGAGTGTGAAGAAGACCGAGAGTACCTTAGACGACCCCATTCGTGAGTTCTTGCGGAACGATCCTAACGAGGAGATAGAAGAATACGCTCCTTCTATTCGTGGGGAAGGGATATACGAGTTCGGACGCAAGCCTTTGGAGGAGTTCATGAGGCGTTACGGTTACTATATCGTAATACGCGCTCACCAGATATTCTATAACGGATATAAGCGGCACTTTGGTGGTAAGATGTTGACGATTACGAGCTTACCTCCCGACGTACGCGTAGCTACCGTATATTTCCACGGAGAGTATCCTATCGTGCACGTCTCCCCTCCCAGGATATATTAAAAATTTATATTTTCCTCTCCGGAAGTATCGCCC
>JAMOTR010000069.1 GCA_027068385.1 Candidatus Heimdallarchaeota archaeon | reverse complement strand
TATTATTTCCTCAGCGCTTTCTCCCTCCGGTATTCTCTTAGCTAGAAGAGTGTTCACGAAGCGGGTGGCCGGATCGTTCACGAGTTCAACGAGCTTTTGTTTCTGATACTCTATCCGCTCGTCCCTGCCCCGATCTAGACGTTCTTGAGCGAGTTTATAAGCCTCGTTGCTGAAAGCGCGAAGTATAAAAGAAAAACGCCTTACGTTTTCTAATATTTCCGTTTTTCTGTACATTACTAAAGGAAAAAAGCGTGAAATTAATAACTAAAGCGTGAAGGACCGGTTACCTTTTTATAAAAATTTCTCATTAACGCGATTCGAACATAGCTCGATGCGAATCAAAACGGTTTTTTGTTAAACCCGCGAAACAAACGAATGTCCTTTAAAGCCAAACTAGACCTAGGGAGAAACGGACGGCGCGTTACGGGCTTCGTACTTCTCGGACGGATCTTCGACGCCTTCGACGTGATGCTATTATCGATGCTTATTACGCATATAGGATACCGGATGGCCATAGAGTTCAACTATTATCTATCGAAGAGCGTTAAGGGACTCATCCTCGGAGCCGCCCTGTTAGCCTCGGGAATCGGAGGGATCATCTTCGGCTTCGTGGCTGATCGTATAGGACGTAAGAAGGCGCTATTCCGGAGCGTGCTCATATATTCGATATTTACCGGAGCGATATACTTCGTAAAGTTCGCTGCCGATTATAACCGGGGACCCCATGCGGCTATCGCTATGCTACTCACGTTCCGCTTCATCATGGGGTTAGGAGTAGGAGGAGAGCGGGCTAGCGGAATGGTACTCGTGAGCGAGACCGTGTTACCGGAGCGCCGCGGTACTGCTATAGGCATAGCTCAGACCGGACGGCCTATAGGATTCTTCACCGCTATCGCTCGGGTACGTTTCCTAGGAAAGGTAGAAACTTATCCCGCTAATTATAACTCCGCTCTAGCTAAGGCCGCTGAGGGACTAACTCAGGTACAGGTAATCATGAACCGGTACGACCTATTCGCGTATGCTACGATCCCCGGAATACTCGTAGCGATAGGTATACTATTACTAGTGCCCGAAAGCCCCATACGGTTATCTCGCGGAGCTTATAAGGAGCCTATAAGGAAGCAGCTAGAGGTACTTAAGAATTCTAGGGTCATCAAGCTCCTCCTCATCGCTATCATCATCGACGTGATCACGATGTTCTCCTACCGGTTCTTCCGGGTACGGCTACCCGAAGCGCTAGCGGATATGGGAGTGAAGATCAAGAAGATCACCTCTCGGCTCTTCGTAACTCAGATCGGGGCGTTACTAGGATATCTAACTTACGGGTACATACAGGACCATATCGGGCGCAAGCCCGCGCGGGTCATATTCACGTTCTCCGAGGCTATTATGGTAATCATCACGACCCACTTACTAAGCGTGTACAAGAGTCAGCTAGCCGCCGGGATAGCCCCTAAGCCGATAATCGTAGCCGGATTCCTAGTAGGATACTTCACCGGATACCGGTCCGGATTCGGAGCGTTCCTAAGCGAGCTCTTCCCGACTAAGATACGCTCCACCGCGGCCGGATTATCGTTCAACATAGGTCGCTCTGTGAGCTTCATCGTTCCTCCGCTAGGAGGATACCTACACGAGACTCTCGGGCGGCCTCTAGTAAGGGTCATATCGCTCGCTTCCATAGCGGCCTTCACTAGCGGTATCATCATGTACGCTCTAATACCCGAGACCAGAGGAGCCGATTTAACGAAGGTGGACGAGGGTCGGGAGAAAGAGGGATCCGAATGATTTTTAAAATTCTATTATCGTTCCTCTTCCTCTAGACGCCTCTAAGATGCTGTTCGAGATTATTACTTTAACGCCTTTTCTCGCTATCTTCATCGCCCGCTCTAGCTTCGCCTTCATCCCACCCGTAGCGTCACCCACGTCCCGAAATTCTATATCATCCAAGCTACCTGTATTACCGTTCTCGTCCACGAACTCGTTACTCAACACTTTTATTCTCTTTATGAGGGGCCCTCCCGGCTTTACGTATACCCCGGGTACGTCCGAAATCATGAAGACCCTAGAGGAGTACCTCATAACGGTGTAAGCGGATATAGCGTACGCGATCTCATCCCCAGATATAATCGTGGGCTTCGAGGCGGTTCTAGAGACCTCGAACGTTATATCTCCAAACGTCACGGGAGTGTTTCCCATGATCGCTGTCCTCTCGATCGGGTAGAAGTTCACGGGTGTGGGAATGCGCCTGCCGTCGATATAGCGGATAATGAAATGGGAGCCTCCAGGGAATATCACGGGCCTTAATCCGTATTTATCTAGGTATTCGCACACCTTCATCGAGAGCTTATACATGGCCATGCGAGTCTTAGATATACCTATCGGGTTATCTATGCCGTACTTTAACGCGTAATAATGTCCGAACGATCCACCCCCGTGTATCACGATCTTAGGTCCGGGAACGAAGGAAAGCTCCTTAGCGATCTTCTCTAAACGATCCTCAAGAATAGACTCGGGCTTGTTTTTATCGGTTATATAGGAACCTCCTAGCTTTACGATCGTGACCATAAAATTTCCGAACCGTAATATTTTGCCTAATCTCCCGCGAGAAGGAAGATAAACAACTCGATCATTATGGGTGTTAAATGCCCAAGGAGCGGGTAAAGGTAGAGAGGAGGCGGAAGAGGAAGATCGAGTATAAGAAGATCCTGCGCGACTTCCAGATTCCAGAAGAGTACCTTCAAAAGATTATAAGGGACCTTAAGAACGGGGCCTCTCCCCAGTCCATCGCCATAAAGTACGGGGTCATGGTAAGCACCGTTCGCTCCCTCGCTGAGGATCTAGTTAAGAAGGGAGAGCTCACTTACGTGGTAAAGAACTCGAGGTTCGTCTACTACATCGCCCCGGAGAAACTAAGATCTTGATTTTTAATATAACGGCTTATATATCGAGACCATGAGATCAATTAAGTTTATTAGCTCTTTTTTCGTACTCGGGTATCGGCCGTTAGGGATAATACGTTTACGCGAGGGATATAAAAACGGCTTCCTCCCGCTAGCCCTTCCATATCTCGTTAAGATCGATCATGGTATGGGTTTTAGCTACAGATTACCGAACTATTATGAGCTAGATACGGACGAGGTGGAGAACGTTAAGATGATAAATACCTCCGTTCTAGACGGACTTCTGACTCAGCTAGTTAAAACCATAGGGGCGTTAACGGATGGGAAGGGCTTCTTTACGTCGCTAATATGTTGCCAAGACCGGAACGTGAAGAATAAGATAGAGTCCGAGCTTGGTCCCAGAGACTCTATAATTACGGCATTTAACTTCCCTAGGAGAAGAGTAAAAATCGAGGCGCCGGACAAGGTGTTCGACGTCGATAGCTATAGCGCTTCCGTCTTCTTCTCGATTTATAAGGTATATTCTGAGGTTCTTTCGGATCTCGAAGCGGAGGTCTCGAAGATATTCTACGACATAAAACCCGAGGGATACAGGGACTTTACGGTGTACCTAAATAGCTATCCTATAAACGTACCCGGGCTAGAGATAGAAAAGAGGAATAGCGATACGATTACCTTCGTCACGAACTTACTAAAGAGGACGTACAAGATCCTAGACGAGGAGCTTAGGAATAGAGGAGGTAGATTCTTAGAGCTGTTCGTTCATGCGCTACACGGGATTAGAGGTACGGATATGATAAACGCCATCGAGAAAAACATCTCGGAACTCGAGAATAGGCCTAATAATAGGGAGGCGAGACGGAGGCACTCGGTTAGATCGACGGAGCTAAGGGAGAAGTTACTGAGGCTAATAATCGATAACGGGTTAGTGATGGATAGGAAAACGCTTGAGGAGACGTTCGATAGTAGCACGGTAGAGAAGTTCTTGAGGGAAGGCTTGATCTTGCCGCTTAAGAGGGGGATGATATTCGCGTCGGCTAACGGTACGATATATCCCTTAAGGGTCGTAGAAAATGTGGAATCGCCCGCGCTGAAGCCCGTAATACTCCTCTCGGAGGCCCTTCATCCGGTCGTAGATGTAGAGGAGGCGGAAATACCGGAGGCGTATAAGTCTTTAATAACCCTCGAGGTAAGGCTTAAGAAAGCAATGTCCATGGGAGAACGCGTTTACGTCGCGATGTGTCCTAGAACCTATTATCCGTACGCCCTCCCGGAAGAATATTATAGGCTCCTAGAGATAAAGCTAGGGGATAGCCTAAAGGATGCCGTTGATAAGGTGGAGAACGAGGAAATCTTCGTATTCGATCCGATCTCGATAAGCTCCTACATCAAGGGTAACGTGGAGAACGAGCTCCTCAGAGAATATTTGGAGAGCATAGTAGAAATACTAAAGAGGAGAGGAGAAAAGATCGAGATAAAATTCGTGAAAAACCTGCTTTCGGACTTATCTTCCTCACCATACGAGGGAATAGGGGAATTGGATGAAGCGTTCATCCTTAGTTACGGTAATAAGCACTATCTCACCCTCGTAGAAATCAAGCGTAAGAAGATACAGAGTCCGGCCGAGGCGTTGATATACTATATCAAACGGGCCGCGCACATACATGATATCGTAGATAGAATAAGGGGAGAGGTCGATAACGTGAAAAGACTCCGCTTCGTCTTCGCCTTCCTCGACGTGCTTCCTAGAATTCCGTCATACTCATCAGTGTACTATAAGGAGGTACAAAAGGTACTAAAGACCGCGGAGAGTTTGGGGAAGCTCTCGCTTAGGGAGTTCCTAGAAATATACGAGAAGGACCTCAAAAAGAAGCCGAAGAGCTATAAGAGGTTCGTCTTTAAGCCCGTCTACATATGGTTCTTAGATATCCTCGAGACGCTATCTAAGAATCCCGATGGCGTGTTAGAACTCATGAAGGAAGCTGTAGAAGCTTATAACATAGATCGCGTGGATATCATAGATTTCATCAGCGCGTACCTTCTCGTTAATTACATCAAAAATCGAGAGTAGGTCGTATTTTAGTGAGAGTTTCCGTTGTCCTCGCTACTTATAACGAGGCGGAGAACATAAGGCGGATAATCCCGAAGATAGCCGAGAATCTTGATGGATATGATCGGGAAATAGTAATCGTAGACGACGATTCCCCGGACGGTACGGCGGAGGTCGCGAGGCGCGTTTCGATACCGCGGAGGGACCGCGTAAAAATCGTCATAAGGAAAGGAAAGCGCGGCCTCACAAGCGCTCAGTTAGAAGGCATAAGGGAGTCCTCCGGGGATGTTATAGTAATAATGGACGCGGACGGACAACACGACCCCGAGTTTGTACCTATATTATTAGATAAGATCTCCGAGGGATACGATGTAGTAATAGCTTCAAGATACGTTCCTAGAGGCTCTCCTGGGGGGCTATCAGGAATATATCGCTACTTTTATTCGGTGGGGGCGTGCCTTATACCGCGCGTCCTCTTCTATCCGATCGTAGGGAACATAAGAGACCTCATGAGCGGGTTCTTTGCCGTGCGTAGGGATGTTATATGTGATAAGATAGAGCCGTGGGTTCCGAAGTTGTTATTGGAGATCCTCGTGATGTGTAGGCCTAAGCGCGTGATCGAGGTGCCTTATAAGTTCAAAAAACGTCGCTACGGAGAATCGAAGCTCACGAGCGCGCTCATAGTCGCGTATATAAAACAGATACTAAGCCTCGTTAAGCGTACCTTTTTTCTATGAACGCGAGTCCTATCGAGAGGCCTACGATGAGGATGAGGAAGTACGATAACAGAAGCTTCATCGCTATATTTATCCGAATCATCCTAGGCGGCCATAGGTGTATTATCTTTAAGAGACCGTAGAAAAACGCTAGAGGCCGAACGATGTATCCTCCTAATAAGAGGAATATGAGCCCCAGAAACGCTATCGGATCCTTATTTACGTCCTTCTTCGGCTTATCTTCTAACCGAAAATATGTGGTGAGCAAGAACGGGGGGCTCTCTCCCTCCGTTATAGCTTCCAATACCCGAGCTATTTGAATCGCGGATAAGGCCCCTACTATTAAAGATATGTAGATATATACGATCGGCCGAAGGTTGTATCCTAAGATGTACACGGGCACCTCAATCGCGAGTACTCCCCCTACGGAGACGAGCACGAAGAAAAGGATGAGGAGAGCTTTCACGACGTGTTTTTTATCCATAAGCTCTCAACTAAGTCTACGATTTTATCCGCTAGTCTCCTCTTATCGCCTTCGAACTCTTCAACCCCATCTTTAGTCACTATCCGAGCCCTCGCGTAATCCCCTCCGAAAGTCTCTGGCGTATCCGCTATACACGCATCAGCCGAATATTTTAACATAAGGGTGCGAGCCTTCTCGACGACTTCCCCCACGTCCGCTTTAAATATCACTAGAATCTTATTCGGGAAGTCCCTCTTAAATCCCTCTATGACTTTCTCCGCGGGTTTTAGCTTAATTATATGCTCTCTATCCGAGGATAGCTTTACGTCGCTTTTATCCGTGTAGAAATCCGCGGGGGCGGCGGCCATTATGAGGGCATCGAAGTACTCGGCTAGTCTCCGTATAGCCTTCTTCATCTCCGCGTTCGTGCGCACTTTAATTACTGGTATTTGAGGATAACGCGGGATGACGTATCCTCCCGTGATGAGCGCCGCGGGGTGTAATCTCTCTAGCGACCTCTCCGCCACGTAGGCGCCTAAGCGTCCGGAGCTCGGGTTCGTTATTACCCTTATAGGATCTATATGCGCGAACGTAGGACCGGCCGTCACGAGTATCCTGGGCCTCCTATGAGCGTGTACGCTTAATACTTCCCCGATCACCTCATAGAAACCGGCGATGTGCATGCGATCGTCTACGAGCTTAGGGTAAACGATGCGTGCGCCTAAATATAATAACTTCTTAACGGCTTCCTGGGCCCTATACCGAAGCATGCGATGCATAGCCGGTACTACTATGAGCGGCACCCCATATCCCAGCGCGGATTGGGCGAATAGCGTCACGTCCGTATCGGCTATTCCGTTAGCGATCTTAGAGAGAGTGTTTAACGTAGCCGCATATATCACTACCGCGTCATAACGATGTACCTCGACGTGGTCCGCTTTCGGCGATATACTATCATAAACCTTATCCGCCGCCCACTTAAGGGCCTCTATAGATACGAAGCGCCTCGCCTCCTCAGTAAGCGTTACGTCCACTTCCCGCCCCAGTTTTTTCATCTCTCTAACCATTCTTACACCCTCGAAGGCCGCTATGCTACCGCAGATACCAAGAAGGACGCGCATTAAAAATAACGTCGCGAGGATTCTTTCGTATTAACGAGCGGAACATCTCCACGTTTTTCTCCTTATAGCGCCTCACTACCCTTCTTATAGCTTCCTCCAGCGCTTCTTTCGATAGGTCGAGGCCGTTCTTGTAAGCCTCAGCGAGCATCACTATGTTTAACCCCCTAGGGTTACCAAGCTCCTCAGCTATACGAACGTAATCCCCGGATACTAGGCGAGCGAACGAGGAGAAGAATTCCTTTATTTCTTCGAGCTTTGGTGTGACGTCGAACCCGGCAGCGGACGATATCGGCTGTATTATCCTCTCGTTTAGTATCACCACTCCACCGTCTTTGAGGTAATCGCTATACCTCACCGCCTCTATCGCCTCCATTCCTATAAGTATATCTCCCTCATTCAGAGGGACTATAGGGGCCTTATCCTCGTCGATCCTAACGAATATGACCACGGAACCGTAGCGTTGAGACATGCCTAGCGTCTCTCCCACTACGACCTCACGACCCTCAATCAGAGCGGCCTCCGCGATGATATGACCTAAGGTTAATCCACCCTGTCCGCCCACGGAGGCGATGATGACGTTCATGTATGATCGCTCTCTGATATATACATGGTTACCTTAAGGGAAATCGTTGAGGACCCCAAGTCTCGGTCGGGAAAGCGCGTGAGATTAAAGGCTAAAATACTCGGACGGAAGGGGTGCGATAAGATAGAATCTTATATGGTCACTAGGTCGGACGTTACGGTTTCGGACGGTACGGCTTGCGTGTATTCGGATCCCATAACGTTCGAACTTCGGGGAAAAACCGTAGAGGCGGAGCGGACTGTAGAGGTTAGGGATAATAAAGCGCACCTTTCTAGACCCAAGATCTTAAGGGTGATTGAGGGTGAACGAAGGTACGTTCGAACATAGGGTAAAGAGAATAAAGGACATCATCCGGAGGATAAAATCCTCTACGGAGGCCGCTACGAATCTAGTTTCTAAAGTTCTTAAGACCCTCGAGAGGGAGGGACTAATACGCGAAGATATCGTACCGGAGCGCCCTCCTGGAAGGATAGCCGGGGTGGACGGAAGCTTTAGGAGCTTCACCGCGTTCGTAAGGCCGCTCACAATCGTTAAGGTAACGATCGCGATTCAGGAGGGGAATAAACTTAGGGCCCTGGGACCATACGACGGAGATCATATTACTATTTATTATGAGGATGACGTGGTGATCGAAGAGGAATCGCTAAAGATGCTCTCGGACGAAGCTATGGCGGCTATAAAGGCCTTACGCGTCTCGGACTTCGTCCTCATAGACGGGCCGTTCGTGAACCCCCCGAAGGATATAAGGATCGAGAGTGAGGCTTTTAAAGTAAACCTCCGTAACCGCATAGAGCTCATACGTTCCCGCAGGGCCGCGGCTATAGTAAAGAGAATAAGAAGGGGAATACTCACGAGGGACCTGCCGAAGATCGATGAGGAATTGCGTGAGATGCGTAAAGTGAGCGAAGCCGTTCTCCTCATTAAAGTTCTAGAGAAAATACGCGAAGACGGATATAGCGGGCCTATAGTAATAGGGCCGTTCGGCCCAGAGACGATTAGCTACGAGGACGGAAGCTCAGAAAGCTTGTATCAACGGTACGTTCAGAGGAGCCCGATGCATAAGCCCGTGGTCTTAGAGACGTCCACGGATTCCTTCCCTACTCGGCTCTTGAACGAAGACGTGCGGATAAACGATAGAAGGGCATCGATACCGAATGTATTACAACTCGCCCATGAGTTATCTAGGATCACGGATGAGGAGTCTAGGGCGTTCTATAATATGTTCTATAGAGTCTTGAGGTGGGTATCAGAAGGATCCTAATAATTAGGAGCGGCGGTCTTATTTTTCGTGTACGGGAAGCAGATAGTAGGATACGTTCTGAGCCCTGTCGAATTATCCGGAGGAAAAATAGAGCTCACGAGGTGGGGGGAGGAGCTATATAGGAAGAAGGAGCTTGCCGTAGGATCTCTCCTACTCGTAAAGGACGAGAGGTCTAAGCACGTGATCTTGACGACGAACGCTAGGGAGACGAACGTATTGTTCGAAGAGCGGAGCGTGTATCAGGCTCTTAGGAAAGAGGGTAGGGTAGAAAGGAGACTCGAAGGGATAGACGTGGGACAGGTGATCATGGAGTTCTCGCTCGTGGGCGAGGTATACGAAGAAGGAAACGTAACGCGCTTAGATAGGCCTAGTAGACCCCCATCGCCCGGATCCGAGGTGTATCAGCTGGATAAGGAAGATCGGGACGTGCTCTTTAAAGGATATGTAGTGGACGTCCTAGGGAAATTAAGAGAGGAGTACGAAGAACTCAAGGACGCGTTTAAGTTCGGCCGTGTGATAGGATCGAAGGACCTAGAGGGTCTCATATTACGGCCCAAGATCAACATGCATCTCGGCATCGTCGGCACGACCGGGAGCGGAAAGAGCTTCACCGCGGGCGCTCTAATAGAGGGAATAGCTAGATACGCGCGCGAGATTAGAGAGTATAAGGACGTGACCACGAGCGTGATTGTGTTCGACGTACACGGTGATTACGTAAGCACATATGGCGATAAGGATAGGGAGATAGATAAGTACGAGACGCGGGGAACGTATCGGGACGACATCGTGATCGTATCCCTAAGACGCTCGATCTGGAGGGACTCGCTCGTGTTAGGGATAGACTTCGTGTACGAAGAGGGGGAGATAAGCAAGAGGATCGTCCCACTGTATACTCCTTCGGAGCTCGCGGCGATCGTAAAATTACTCTATGGAGCCTCCGGAAGCGGCGCTTATCGGAGCTTAATAGAGAGACTATTCGAGTATGAGGAGGATTCGGAGAACCTTCTAACTATATTACACGAATACGCTAAGGGAAACATCACGTTTGGAGAGGCGAGGGAGGAGATAGAGAGGCTCGTGGACTTCGTAAAGGACGCTCAGGTCGAGTTTACTACGAACACTAAGAGGGCCGCTAAGAGGGCGTTGTTCTCGTTCTTAGATAGAATAAAGGAGTTCCTTCGCTACCCTAGCGGGCCTGAGGATAACATAGTCGGCCCGAAGCAACTCATCGAGTACGCTAGGAGGAACACGCTCGTGATCATAGACCTAAGCGGGAGCGGGGCTAAGGGTATAGATAACACGATCAAGGACATAGCTATCTCGTACGTCATGCGCGTCCTCTATAATAACCTCGCGGACGAGTTCCGCAATACCGATAACCGCCTCATATTCCTCATCGATGAGGCTCAGACGTTCATACCGGCTAAGGATTACGACACGGGGGCCGTATTAACGAAGAAGGTTGTACGTATGATCGCATCCCAAGGACGTAAGTTCGGATTCTCTCTCGTCTTGATATCACAAAGACCCGCGTTCATGGACCCTCACGCGTTCTCCTTAGTAAACTCCCTAATCGTCCATCGCACGGCTATTGGAGACGCTGAGAGACTCGCGAGGCTCTTCGGTCTTCCTAGGAGTATAGCCGAAGTATTCTCTAATCAGAGGACGGGAGAAGCGTTCGTGTTCGGACAGATGTTCGGCCTCCCGATGAGGATCAAGGTAAGGAAGGGGATCGATAAAAAGCTCATTTGATTAGGTGCAAGAACTCCTCGAGCGAAGTTTTTCTTAAGCTCTCTTCCGTAGGCCTCCCGTTCTCGTCCCGTAGACGCATCTCATAGAACCACATCAACGCCCTGCGGAACTCTTCTTCGTCCTTGAACGCCTTCATCCCCTTAGCGGGACCGTCCGGCACGGGTTCCCACCGACGAGGGGGTATATCGTCCTTAAGGTCGGGTTTGAGCCTTAAGTTTATTAGCCTGCCCAAGTTCTCCGCGCGCCGCCCTATTAGGGGATCTAGTTCCTTGCCCGTTATCGAATGGAACGCCTTATTCGCTAGCTCCCGATCCCGAGGGACGAAAGTGCAGACGATGAGGGAATCCTTAGTGTACTTCCGGTCGCGGTTCTTTATGAGGCTCTCTACGTGCTTACGCTTAAAGGATACCCGGGGAGGCTCGCGATCTGGGAAGCCGCGTAAGTGAGATGCTCCTACGTCCGCGGTAGCGTAGCTTAATGCCGCTCCTAAGCGACCCCTAGGATCCCGAGCGGGCGCCTCTAATCCCTTTACGTGCACCGCGAAGAAAGTACCGCCCAAGATCTCAGAGGCCCTCTTTACTCCTTCCGCTAGTATGTCTCCGACGTCTTTACGATAAGCGATCTTAATTATGAGATCCTTCTGGAACTCGTGGTCCCCCCGACGTTTTACTCCCTTATACCTCTCTAACCGTTCCATATACCGGCCGATTACGTTACCTGTAGAGATCGTATCGAGGCCTAAGTCGTTACATAGGTATCCGTTTTCTATGATCGCTCTTGGATCGAACACTAGGTTATTCGACCCCGTCATCGCTATCGTCTCATACTCCGGACCGCTCACCTCAACGTCATTTATTTTCGTTATCTTGCGACACCCTATGGCGCAGGGAAGACAAGACTCGGAGCGCACGCGGAACCTCTTGAAAGCGTCTCCGGAGATCTTATCTACTTCTTTATGCCGCGTCGTGTAGAAGTTCTTTACAGGTATCTGTCCCACTGAAGCGGCGAACGACGGGGTAGCTTGAGTACCGTGTTCGCGTAGAATCCTCATCTCCTTCGACCTCTTAGTGATCTCGCGTATCACCTCCCTATATTCATCCCTATCGTACACCTTCACCTCCGTTGAAGCCCTTGATACGACGAGCGCCTTAAGCTTACGCTTCCCGAACTGCGCGCCCGAACCGGAACGTCCGAACGCGTGGTCACGATCTACCATTACTACGGCATACTTAACGAGGTTCTCCCCGGCCGGGCCTATCGCGGCTATGGAGCCGCGGTGCCTTTCCGATAGTATTTTAGTCGTCTCGTATATTCCCTTACCCCGTAAGTCCTTAGCGTCGTGAAACTCCGCCCCGTCCTTATGTACTACTACATACACAGGGTCTTCCGATTCCCCTACGATCTCTATCGCGTCGATGTTTAGGGATCTTAGGTACGTCCCTAACTTCCCTCCTGCGTATGAGTCCAAGACTATTCCCGTGAGCGGGGATATCGCGTGCATCCCGGCCCTAGCCGCTCCCGGAAAGAGGCCTTCTAGTGTGCCCGTAGTGATGTATATCGGATCCTTCTCTAAGTTCTTTAGTAATAAATAGAGCCCCAGGACCTTCCCTCCCGGATACTTAGACCTATCTAAATCTATAGATTCGAAACGATAAGAACGATCTGAGAGGTCTATCGATAAGACTCTCATTATTATCGACTCAAAAACGTCTCGAAAAACTCAGCGGTGGTGCATCTCATCATTCGTTCAGGCGCCGGTAAATTCATCATCCGGTCCTCGTTTCGAACCGTACGCTCACGTTCTTAAGCTTACTCGGCTTCTCGCGCTTGAGTTCGAAAGTGTACTTTATTTCCTTTTTTAGATCCACAAGCGTAGCGTTCCCTCCCCGCGGATCTATGAGGAATAGGCAATCTTCATAGAGCCTCTCCTTCGGTACGAACGCCCGCACTTTCATCTCTAAGTACTTCGTATAGCGGATCCGATCGGACTCTAGGAAGAGCCCCTCTTCCGATTCCTTGAACGACCGCATACCGTTCTTTACCTTATATTCACCGGAAAGGCGGAGGAATACGAAGACGCCCGAGGCCTCCATATACTTTATGATACGCTCGCGAATAAAGGGAAGCAAACGTTAATCCTCTCTCGTAGGAGATCTCTATGCCTCGTCCGATAATCAACGAAGACTTATGTAAGGGATGCGGATACTGTACTCTCGTGTGTCCTAAACACATTCTGAAGATCGATAAGGAGCGTCTTAACGCGCTCGGGTACCACCCTGTTAAGGTAACTAATCCGGAAGAGTGCATAGGATGCCGCTATTGTGAGGTGGTATGTCCCGAGTTCGCGATATACATAGAAAAATAAGTTTTTTATACGATAGCGTCGACGGGACAGAATTTCTTACACAACCCGCACCCTACGCAGAACACTTCATCTATGTACGCCTTCTTGTTCTCCTCATCCCGATAGAGCGCGGGGCATCCTGTGTTTAGTATGCACGCCTTACATCCGATACACTTCTCCGGATCGACGCGAAGGGGCTTAGCCTCTATGATCTTCTTACGTAGCGCTAGTATGACGCACGGTGCGCGCATGATTACGACGTTGAGACCTTCTGTGGTGAGCGCCTTCTTCATTACCTCTACGGCTTTTTCGAACTCGTTTACGGGATCGACTACCCGTAAGTGATCGCTCACAGGCCTTAATAGATCCTCAAGCTTCACCGGCTTCGTTCTACGACCAGAGGCCGTAACGTCCCGTTCGGGAGTCTCTTGGTGTCCCGTCATGGCTATTACTTGATTATCTAATACGACCACGGTGATGTTCGCGCGCTTATGATAAGCCTCTATGAGCTCGGGAAGGCCTCCGTGTATTATCGTAGAATCACCGATCGTAGCTATTACGGGCTTATCGTATCCCGAAAGCTTGAGTCCGGCGGCCATCGCTATAGAAGAGCCCATGGAGTGCTCCGTATCTATCCCTTCGATGGGCTTCAACACGGATAACGCGTAGCATCCGATGTCCCCGAAGATAGGGACCTCCGACCTCTTGTATTTAAGCTCCCCTAAAGCCTTCTTGATCGCTACGTAAGAGAACCTATGAGGGCATCCGGGACATAGAGGCGGGGCTCTTGAGGGTATCCTAGGCTTCTCGCGTATCCTCTTCTTCGGATCCTCTAGTCCTAGGAATTTAGCTATCGCTTCCGTTACTATGTCCACGTTTAGTTCTCCTATTTGGGGCACGAGCTCTTTACCTATTACGTTCTCCGGCCCGATTATCGCCTTTATTTCCTCCTCTACGAACCCATCAAGTTCCTCTACGACGAGTATCCTGTGGCCGGATAAGTTCTCCTTCACGAACCCTTCGTCTAAGGGCCAAGAGGAGGCGAGCTTTACGATCTTCACATCTACACCCAGCTTCTTCACCGCCTCCTTTACGTAATGATAAGCGACGCCTACCGTCACTATTACGTCCTCACCCGACCCCTCGATGCGGTGCAACCTAGCGATTTCCTTAGCGTACTCCTCTAATACCTCTAAGATCCGCTTATGGCGCTCACGATTCCGAGCCATACCAGCGCGTACGAAACGCTCAGGCATGCGCTTCCGGGACGGTTTAAACGGCTCTATCTTCCGCTCCCCATGTTCTACGATCCCTACAGTATGAGATACGCGCGTCGTAGAGCGTAAGACTACAGGAGCCTCAAACTTCCCGCTTAACCTTACGGCCTCTATTGTATAATCCCTAGCCTCTTGAGGATCGGCCGGCTCTATTAATGGGAGCTTAGCGAGCCTCGCGAACCGTCTCGAATCTTGCTCCGTTTGCGTAGTGTGAGGTCCCGGGTCGTCCGCTACGTATATCACTAAGCTACCGAGCGTTCCTGAATAAGCCGCGGACACTATGGGATCTGAAGCGACGAGTATTCCCGGAGCCTTCATCGTGGCCATCGCTTTAGCTCCTCCTAGAGATGCTCCCAAAGCTAGTTCGAACGCTGTTTTCTCGTTCGTGGCCCGCTCTACGTATATCTTAGTACCGACTAATCTCTGAAGCGTTTCTATAACTTCCGTAGAAGGAGTACCCGGATATCCGCTTACGAAATTTACTCCCGCCTCTAGCGCTCCTATCGCTATCGCCTCGTTACCCGAAAGTAGTTCTTTCATATGATTAGGGAACTTAAACGCTTAAGTCGAAAACGCTTTTTGAGAAGGATAAAATAAGGCGAGGGTGGAAGCAACCAATATATCGAAACCCCAAGAAGATAGATATGCGGCGCGACTCTCAGGGTAGGATTCACTTTAAAGTAGTCTTCTATGGTCCGACGTTCGCTGGAAAGACTACCATATTGAGAAGGATAACAGAACTCCTTAAAGAAGCTGCGGAGAAGAAAGGTAAGGATATAGAAGTAGGGGAGATGATATCGTTCGAGGATCGTACTGGTAGAACTATTAAATATGATTACGTCCCCGTTCGCATTAAATCATTAATATACGAGGTTTATACGACACCCGGTCAGAGGAGGCATAAGTTCCAGAGAATGATGGTCTTGAAGGATGCGGACGCGATTATATTCGTAGCGGATAGCGAGAACACTCCCGAGAGGCGCGAGGAGAACTTATATTCTCGGAACGAGTTGAAGCACTTCCTAGGGAGTAAGCTCTTCACCGAAATACCCGTGATCGTTGTAGCTAACAAGCGCGACCTCCCGAATAAGATATCCATAGCCGAACTACGCAAACTATTAGGTCTCCCACCGAACGTACCTATCTTCGAGACGATAGCGAAGCCCGATAGTCCCCAGAGGACGGACGAGCGTATTAAGGCCGTGTTCAAGACCGCCGTTCGTGAAGCCGTATTAAGGAAGATCCTAAAGCTCTCCCCTAAGCTAGGATCTAGAAGAAAGAAAGAGTGAGCGTTTTTCGTGGTGTAATAGAACGAGTAAATTATCGTTCGTCTCCTTATTAAAGAGCGATGATGAGGGTTGGTCTTTGCTGATATCCCATGATGTGGTGCGGCTTCTCTGAGCTCGAGTTTCGTACAAAAATGCTCTTTTCTATGTTATAATGGGGCTATTGATGAAGATCGTGTATATGATAGGGTACTTCTCGTCCCTAGTGGTTTTAGGTTTACTCCCCCTCTTCGTATACTCCATTTATACTTATCCCAAGCACCCTTTAGTGCGCGGAAAAACGTCCAGAGAAAGGTTTAGGTACATGTTTCTCTTAGGAAGCTTTTGGTCCGTCTTCTCTATTACTTTAGCGATAGGATTCATAGAGTTAGCGGAATACTATCCGCGGACGGGGGGAATGTTCTACGAAGCCTCCTTAATATCCGGCCTAGAGTTAATCCTAGCGATAATAACGCTATACGTCTCCGTGTATCTCCCGGTAGCCGAGGTACGCAAGGAGATGAAAGCGAGGGCGGAGCATTTAGTGAGGAAGCGGTACGAGCATCGGAAATACTATTACAAATATAAGAACGAAGAACGTGAGAGAAGCGATTTTTAAATAAGCTTCGAAAAATCCGGCATGACCTTTAAACGGTTAACTTAAACTTAAGCCTTAGATCAAGAGCCGAGTTTTTCCTTAATCTTTCCTACTAATTCTTCTATCCTCACGACCTCCTGCGTTCTCTCGTTTAAGTCCTTCAACACTACCTTACCCTCCTTAACCTCGCGCTCCCCCACGATGATCGCGAACCTCGCTCCCTGCTCTATAGCGCGTACGAGGGACTTCCTGAGCTTCCTTCCGCTCACGTCTAGAACCGTCACGAACTCCGAACGTAAAGCCTTTAGTATTTCACCGAGACGCTTAGTCGTTAAAGGTATCACGTAAACTAACGGCTTCGGTATTCTAGGACTCACCTTAGAAGCCTCTAAGAGGCGATCGAGACCGATAGCGAACCCCACGCAAGGCTCTTTAGGGCCCCCGAATTCGCTTATTAACTCATCGTACCTACCGCCGCCCGCGACCTGAGATGCACCTCCGAGCTTAGGGACGTCCATCTCATATACTATAGACGTATAATACTCGAGACCGCGCACGATCGTTGGTTCAAAGGAGTATCTCTTTACTCCCATATCCTCCAGCTTCTCGAAGAGCTCTAAGAGCCTAGAGGGATCCAAACCGAAGCGCGTGAGCTCGGCCGGATCTTTGATCGAGACGAACTCCTCGATCTTACTCACGTCTATCTCTATTCCACGCTTTCTAAGCTCCTCAGCGACTGTCGTTTCGTGACCGCGCCTCATCAAGCTCCTCACGCGATCGATTGCGGTAAGTACCTGTTGAACATACCCCTCCGGTACGAACCTCCTCAAGAATTCCCTTACCAGCGCCACGTCGTTAATACCTATAATATATTCGCTCACGCCCACGCTCTCTACGGAGTCCTCTAATAGCGCTATAGTTTCCGCGTCCGCTAAGATGTTTGAGGAGCCTATGAGTTCCACGCCAGCCTGCCGAAACTCGCGATAACGCCCCCTTTGAGGTTCCTCATAGCGGAAGACGTTCGCGAAATAATAGAGGCGTATGGGTCTTGGGTAAGAGATCTTACCGAGCGCTACGCTCCTCGCGATTTGTGCCGTGACCTCAGGACGCAACGCGTACTCCTTCTTCCCGCTTTTACTCCTAAACACGAACATTCTCTCGCGTATTTCCTCACCTGAACGGAGAACGAATAAGTCGGAATGTTCATA
Organism: Candidatus Heimdallarchaeota archaeon; assembly: GCA_027068385.1. Lineage (GTDB taxonomy): Archaea > Asgardarchaeota > Njordarchaeia > Njordarchaeales > JAMOTR01 > JAMOTR01. Next base: position 6,481 of record JAMOTR010000069.1, on the reverse strand, counting down.
CGTGGGAGGGATGTAAAGTAGATAACCGTAAGACTCGAACCTCTCGCGTATGCGCTCCATGAGTTCTTTTAACGCATAAGCCCTCTCCGGAAGCCGTTCACGTACCCCTTTAGGTATGTTAATATCCATAAAAAACTCACACGGGTCCCTTTAGAGCCTTAAGCGCGGTCTCGATATCCTCCCTGCGTATAGTCTTACGCTTTGCGTTCCTAGCTATGTCGTATGCTATCGGGGCGATCTGCCTAATTAGGTCCTCGAGGTACTTTACGAGCATCTGCATAGCATCGTCGGAAAGACGTACATCAGCATCTCCTAGGGCTTCTCTAAAGATCCTCTTTACAGTGGCTAGAGGGAGCTTAGACTTACCTCCTCTGGACTTGGCCATATTATAAGGTCCTATGTACCGTAATAAAGGTTTCTACGTCGACTCTCCCGATCGTTCCGAAGACGAATCTGAGGAATCTCGTCGTCCGTTTGAAGCTCATAATGTAGCTTTTTACAGCATAAAGATGCGCGAGAGTTCTCGTCAAAAATACCCTTCGAGGCATAACCGCGAATATTATGGAGTAAGATAAGGAGGCGAGAGATACTAAGACTCCGTTAGGGGGCTCGTAAGCTACGTTATAGAGCCGTATGAAAAGGGAAGTTATAGAATAAGAGAGGCACTTGGGCTTGTTCGGAATCACCCCCACGACCGCATCGTCCTCCTCCGAAATCTCCCTAAGCCTCCTTACGTCACCTACAATGAACTCTTCCCGCTTCACGTTATAATCTCCGCTCTTAGATACTACGAAGCCCAAGAAGAATAGGGCGAAGCCTAGGGGTAATAGCGATTCATAACGTGCTGAGAGGCCGAAGACGATCGCGGAGAGGAGTAATATTATGCTACCGTACGGCGATGAGCTTCTTGATATCGTATATATGAGGGAATAGTAGAAGGCGAAGAGGGAGAAAAGGTGAGAATAGCTGAGGGGAGCTTCAAGAGACTCGTAGATTACGAGTATCATCCGAATAACGGTCCAAACGTCCCGCGAGTTTATGATCGTCTTTGCCCTATAGGGAACGATCGACACTAAAAGAAGACATATGCCCCAAAAGAGCGCAGCGAGTTCTACGATCATGAAGTGCTATTAATAAAACTCTATTTTTCACTCGGTCGCCTGGGCCTCCTGAGGAGTGCGCTCGGTAGGATCGGATAGCACCTTTACCTTCGCCACTAGTACTTCGCTCACTGGGAATATTTTATGTACTATAGGGTGTATCTCCTCCTCGGGGAGTCCGGATAGGACGAAGTTCGCGAACTCCTCGAAGCTCATCTTGGGCACCCTCTCGGACCGATACTTGAACACGGCCTTTCTAATGTCCTCCTTTACCTTAGTCCTACAGCGGTGGGCGGTTATTACGATCGTATTTATGCGCACCTTTACCCCGTCGGCGGTATGGAGGGTCTTAATACATTCGATCTTCGAGATCCCCCTATGAATCTTCGACTGTATGTAATCAGGGATCATGTAGAAGCCCTTAAACTCGGTAAAGGCGGTATTTCCGGATACCCTTTTTACTTGTAGGAGTACGATGGTGCTAAGGTCCTTCTCGTCGAAGCTCCTTTTTAGGACCCCCAGCTGTATATCTACTATCCTATCGATTAGAAGCTCCGGGTCGGCCGCGGGAATCTCATATAAGTTCATTCCGTTAAAGAGGTAGCTAGGGGTCTTCACTACGTACCGGCTCTTCCTCTTCCGCTTATCAACGGTACCCCTTACTCTTCTTCCCATAGCCTCTCACCCGACTACGTTTATCACGTTTAACGTTCATATCGAGATGAAGTACGCTAAGCTCCTCGACCCGCGGGAGGCCTTGGAGATCGCGTTAAGCCGTATTAAGCCCGTAGGGGTCGAAAAGGTTCCCATAGAAGAAGCGCTAGGACGCGTGATCGCTGAGGACTTAGTAGCTATAATCGATCATCCTCCGTTCGATCGCTCCACCGTGGACGGATATGCCGTGGTCGCCCAAGACGTCTACGGAGCTATGGAAGATAGGCCGATAAGGCTTAGATATGCGTTCGAAGTTCCCGTGGGGACGCGGCCGGATAAGGCTTTGGGTCGTGGCGAAGCTGCATACGTCGCTACAGGAGCCCCGATACCCGCTAACGCTAACGCTGTGATCCCTATAGAATTCGCGTACAGGGAAGGGGAAAACGTGGTGGTACTTAGGGGAGCGTATCCGGGCATGAACGTCCAACCGGCCGCGAGTGATATCGCTAAGGGGGAGGTACTTATTAGAAAGGGTACGCGCTTGGATCGGATAAGGGTCTCTCTATTAGCATCGCAAGGGTTCGACGAGGTCCTCGTATATAAGAAGCCACGCGCTCTCGTCTTAGGGATCGGTAATGAGCTAGTGGAGCCGGGAGAAAGATTAGAGAGGGGGAAGCTCTATGAATCCAACTCGTTCGCTGTCTCCTCTTATCTTAAGAGCTTAGGCTTAGAGACTAAAAGGAGGCGCTTGGGAGACGATGAAGAAGAGATAAGGGAAGCGTTAAGCGAACCGGGATACGATCTGTACGTTACGATAGGGGGCACTTCAAAGGGAGTCGGGGATCTCACTTATAAGGTGGTATCAGAGCTCGGTGAGATAATCTTTCACGGCCTCAAAGTAAAGCCGGGGAAGCCCACGTTCTTCGCCCTTATAGACGATAAGCCCCTAGTAGGTCTACCCGGATTCCCGGGTTCGTGCACGTTCATGACGATGTTCCTTCTCGATCCCGTAGCGAGAAAACTGTCCGGAGAGCGCGTCTCTCTTGAAAGGTTCTCCGAGATAGAGTTATCTAGGGAGGTGTCGAACGATACGGGAAGATATCTTCGGGTACCTATAAGAATGTACAAGAACAGGGGCGTCCCGATACCGAGAGGATCAGGGGACATCACGCTCCTCGCTATGGCCGATGGCGTCGCTCTAGTGGAACCCCGGGGTGTGAAGGTAAGGAAGGCTAAAGCTCGGATACGGAAGAGATCTAAGAGGTTCGCGGACGTCGTTACGAGTCATGATCCAGCGTTTATCTCCGCCTTACTCGACGCTTTAGTGATTCCGGCCGGATCGATCAAAGCTCTAGAAGCCGTGAAGATGGATGAATCAGACTTCGGTGGGATACACATCTTAACGGATCGCGGATATAACATAGGGCTAGGGGTTAAGGTCGTGCGCGGCTATGATAGGGAGATAGGATTCGTTGTGCAGAAAGGGAACCCTAAGGGATTCTCCTCTCGGGAGGATCTGAGGCGTGTGAGGTTCGTTAATAGAAACAAGGGGAGCGGTACTCGTATATTAATAGATAAGATGATAAGGGAGCACGGAATATCACCGGAGGAGATAGAGGGGTACCGGGTAGAAGTAAAGAGTCATAACGCTGTGGCGGCCGCTGTAGCCTCAGGTAAAGCGGACGTGGGCGTAGCTATACGTTGGGTTGCGGAAGCTTACGGGCTCGATTTCATACCGATAGGACGGGAAGAGTACGACTTCGCGGTGAACGGTGAGGCTGGGTATAAGAAGCTCTTGAGATATGAGGATCAAATAAAGTATGAGGTATCTAGAAGGATCGGTTATAGGATACCGAAGGACTTCATGGAGGTAAAGGATGAAGGGGGCCGCGACCCGGCGGGGGAATCATCGCGAGGCGATCCGCCATCCTCATCCCCGCCCCTCTACGGCCCCCTATTATAAAGGCTCGATAGGTTCTTTAATTATGTTTTCCCGGACTGAGTATACGTTAGTAGCCTCTTTTAGCGATGTTTGTCAAAATATGACTCCGAATTAAAAATGGATCACGTTAAAGAGGTTTCGTGAGTAGCCTGAGGCTTGATACTACCGTATACGATATCGCCACCCGGTTGGGAGTAAAACTCTCGAGAATTATGGATGGTGAGTATGATATAAAGGCTCTAGGCCATCACGTCGAGATACGTTCTCCGAAGGGAGACGCCTACGTCGACCTCTACCCGCGCGGCCGTTACATTCTTATGAGGGTTTCCGGATCAAAAGAGGCGTTAAAGCTCATCTATGACCGGCCCGCTAAGCTTGAGGACGGCACCACCCGGTACCTTATAATTATCCCAGGGGTTCCCTTTAAGATACCCGAGGATAGCGAGCGGTTAGGGAGGCTGAGCGTATTCGGATACGTAAAGTATAAGGGAGAATACTACCTCGTAACCGCTCATAGATCTCATATACTTCTAGCTAGAGAGGCTATAGAGAAGCACATTAAGGAACTCTGGGACGACTCCGTGTTTTACGGAATGCTCGATACGAGCGGGAGGACGCCTTCGTTTACGATAAGGAACTTCGGACGTCGTCACGAGCTCATAGATATGGCGAGGGAGAAGTTCGGAATAGAACCTAAAGGGTGCCTAGAAAGTGGTGGAGCCGGTACCGTGGCGTCCATACTCTTAGGCTACTCACACGCGCATATACTTAAGGTAGACCGGAACACTCTACTACAAAGAATCGTCGATAAGGGGAAGATTCGTACCCAGAAGAAGCGTGAGTGATTTTATGAAATTATTAAAACGTGGTGCCGAGTCCGTCACTTACCTAGTCGATCGGTTCGGTTTGAAGGCGGTCCTGAAGAGGCGTATAAGAAAGCGCTATATGCACCCAAAGCTAGACCTTAAGCTTAGGAGGGAACGTACCCTAAGCGAGGCTAGGACGTTACATAGGGTAAAGTCGTACGGAGTAAGGGTTCCTTATGTGTACGACGTGGACCCGGAAAACTTCGAGATCGTGATGGAGTTCATCGAGGGAGATCCTATATATAAGATATATGATGAGCGTATACGGGAAGGCCTCGGAAGATTCGTCGGTCTATTACACGCGAACGACGAAATACACGGGGACTTAAACGTGTCTAACGTGATCGTGAGGGAAAGGGTTCCTTATATTATAGACTTCGGCCTAGCGTTCAAGTCATCGCGCGTCGAGGATAAGGCGGATGATATTCATACGTTGAGGCGCTCGATGTTGCGGATAGAGAGGAGAAAAGAGCTTCGGAACGCGTTCCTTAGAGGGTATAGAAGCACGTATAAGAAGGCAGATGAGGTGATTAAGAGGGAGGCGGAGATATGGAGAAGAGGAAGGTACGTTAGGCGCGAGAGGAGCGTGCGGGAATTATGATAGAATTTTTAAACTCCGCTGGGAGAAATAAACAGAGCCGGGGTCGCCTAGCCTGGTTGGGCGCCGGACTCATAATCCGGAGACCGGGGTTCGAATCCCCGCCCCGGCACCACCCCGGAGGTCTTTCTTAAAACTCGAGCCCAAAAATAATACCATCTGATCGGGATGGTGTATGCCCGTTATTACCGTGTCCGGATTACACGGAGTGGGTAAATCTGCAGTAGCTAAGTACCTCGCGGAGAAGTTAGGTCTTCGTTATGTATCCGCGGGTACGATCTTTAGGGAAGAGGCGGCTAAGCGCGGGATGAGCTTAGAGGAATTCTCCGCGTACGCATTAGAAAACCCGGAGATTGATAGATTAATAGACTCTAGGACCAAGGAGGAAGCGAAGAGGGGGAACGTCGTCATCGACGCATTATTAGCGGGACGGTTCGCGCGTGAGTATGCGGATCTTAAAATATGGTTACATGCCCCTCTAGAGATCCGTATTAAACGTATAGCCGAACGCGACGGGAAGAGCTATGAGGAAGCCTTACATGAGACCATAATACGCGAGACTCTTGAGCGTGAGAGGTTCTTTAAGCTATACGGTATCAACATCGACGACCTTCGCGTATACGATTTAGTCATAAACACGGCTAACCTTACTGTTGAGGATTTACGCGAAATCACGCTGTTCGCGGTGAAACGCATGTTAAAGCTTTGAGGGGTGTGATGTATGATCGAGGTAGGAAGGATCGTGGTGAAGACCATGGGACGCGACGCGGGGCGCTTCGGGGTAGTGGTTAAAGTGGAGGACGACGGTGTAATTATAACCGGACCTAAGAAGCTAACCGGGGTGAGGAGACGTAAAGTGAACTATTCTCACGTGGAGCCGACCCCTTACAAAATCGATATCCCCGAAGACGCGGACGATGATACCGTATTGAGCGCTCTCGAGAAAGCCGGACTGATAGAGTTTATGCGTAAGAGGATATGATTTTTTAATCTCGGAAACGCGGTATCTATCGAGGGCCCGTAGTTCAGCCTGGCAGAACGCCCGCCTCACGCGCGGGAGGTCCGGGGTTCGAATCCCCGCGGGCCCACTAGACGAGAAACACTTTAAGTACTTCTTCAAGTCCGTCAAATAAGGCTAGTTTTTCTACTATGAGCCTAGCCTTCACGCCTTCATACTCTTCTATCTTAAACCTAACGTCCGGTCCATATTCCACGGATAAAACTTCGCGGAGACCCTCTAGATCGCGGTTCTTAATTAACTCTTGTAACTCCACGTCCGCTTTTATCGAGATCTCTTCCTCCTCGGTATCGGAGAGTATTC
>JAMOTR010000068.1 GCA_027068385.1 Candidatus Heimdallarchaeota archaeon | reverse complement strand
GCGCTCGCTGAGACTCCGGCTACGGTGTAAGTAACTTCTATCTTGATCGTGTTGTTCGACGTGTAAGAGGCGGAGGGTAAATTCTCTATCGTGAAGGTATAGCTACTATAGGAGAACGAAGCGTTCTGTCCGTCCGCGTAAGTGATCGTAACGACTATAGTTCCGTTATCCGCGGGTACGTTCTCAGAGTCATATATCGTGAGCGTGAGATCGTATAGGGCTAGAGTTATGGAAGTAGAGGAGTCGGATGAGAGGGTTAAGGTAGTGTACTCGCTACACGTCACTCCGTATACGGTGTACGAAGCGCGGACGCGTACGGGCTGGTTATCAGTCTGGTTCGTCATCGGGACCCGAACGAACGAGACGAGTCCGCTCGTGTCGGTGGTTCCTGTGTATACCGTGACGTACTCCGTTCCGTTATACTCCTCGACCGTTACGGAGGCTCCCACTATAGGAGCACCATCGGGATCCTTCACGCTCACCGAGAGCTTCGCCACGTCGAGGTAGTAAGTGAACGAATACTGCGTGGCGTTTACCTTTACGACGTGCTCCTCGTATACCTTTATGGGACCTATATATTTCGTGATTACGAAGCGATAGGAGCCTTCGGGTAGGTTCTCCACGTGATAGTAGCCGTTCGATAGAGTCACGTTATAGAGGAGTTTTTCCGTTGTCTGTCCCGTATAAGAGGAGTTTTCTCCGTATACCGTTAAGACTACCCCGTCGGCCGGGGAGTTATCGGGGTACTTTATGAACACGTCTATGTCCTGTATCGCGGCGGTGAGCGTGACCTCAGGGTTCGAGCCGTTTACCGTCCGACTCACGTTAAACTTCTCTACGAACGTTCCCATCACAGTGTCGTAAGAGATCGTGAGCGAGTATGTTCCGTTAGCTCCTAGCTTAAGTATTATAGCTCCGTCGGTGTCCGTATTTACGGTCGTAATCTCGGTTCCGCTATAAGATACCCTCACGGAGGCTCCGGAGATGGGGTCTCCCTGATAGTCTACGAACTTCACGGTTAAGTTATACTTGCTCTCCCGCGCAGCGGGTCCGGAAGGATCGTTGGATACGCTCGGAGAATTGAACGCTATGTTCTTTACGTTAGCGACCTGCGTGGGGGTAGCGGAGTTTCCATAGAAGATCGCGTATAATATCTCTCCCTCTATGTACCCGTTCGAATCTAGTAAGAGCCCGGTGTTATTGGTCTTTACGAGTCCTATAGAAGCGGTAGCGTACTGTCCGTCCGTGTCGTACCAATTAGAGGTGGCGCTGTATATGCGTCCGTACGTGATCGAGCGGCTGTAGAAGGTCTGGAACGGATCGCTTATAGCCTCACCGGAAGGCCGCTTTAAGCCCGAAGCGGCGGACTTTAGTAGTATCATTCCTATGATGGCGGGCGGGTAAGAGGAGTCTCTATTAGGGGCGTCGGAAGACCGTCCTAGATATACGTACTTCTCCGAAGGCGAGGTTCCGAGTATGTCCGCTAATCCGTACGCCCGCGGTCTAGCTATGTCTACTCCGGTATAAGGAGGCACGTTATCGATATCATACCGGGTATGAATCTGGAAGAACGTAGCAGCGTCGGAGGTCGTGTCTCCGGGATATCCTATAGGGTCGTTGATGAGAGCGGTGTCCGTGAAGTTCGTATGATGCAACAGAGGCTGCGTGTTCATGAAGCTATAGCTATCGCTTATCCTCACGCTACTCGAACCGGCGTTAATGAGCTTTCTGTGTAGCTTCACGTAAGGTAAGTTATAATAGAACACGTAGGACACCAGCTCGTTTAGGGAGAAGTGGGGGGAGAAGTTCTCGTAATCGTTCCTTCCTACGGCGCCGTTCTTACATATTACGTTCATCGGCACAGCGAACGCCTGTCCGTCTATTGAGATCATCACGGGACCCAGGGTAATCGATACCTCATCTATATGGATAGTATACGGGTTCCCGGGATCGGTATAAGAGTGTAACGCGCTCGGATCGGCAGATGACGGATCGGAAGCGTCACCTACGTCACCATCGTTATCGGTATCTAGGACGAACGCGTGGCTTTCGAAGACGAACGGTGAGAAGATGTCGACGGTATATCCGTAAGATCCTCCAGTACCTTGAGAGAACACGGGCTCGTAACGTACTATGTCCACCCGCTTGGAACCGTCCCGGTATTGAATCACCTGAAGACCCTCACGGAACGTATAAGCGTCCGCGGTCTCCGTATATCCGTCGTTATCATAATCGAACTCTCCGTTATGTATGAACTTAGGAGAAGCGTATATGATGAAGCGATAGGTCCCTACGGTTACGGTGATCTTCGCCCCTATGACGGTAGAGGAGGAGCCGCTAGAATCCCCGAAGGTATCATCGTTTTGGTATATCGGATCCCGAGAAACGCTGATGCCGGTCCGCTGGGAAGAGAGGCTTCCCGAGGAGGTTAGAGAGCGCGTATTAAACTGAGCGGTAAGGCCGTAGATCTCGTTCACGTAGTCCTTTTGCGTGTTATGAATGGGCGTGCTCTTGTCCTTATTATCATAATATAAGAAGAATATCGAACTACCCCCGGCAGGTACGTTCGCGATGAACAGTATCGTCGTCTCCTCTAGGCGCCCGTCACCGTCAGAATCGGTATAGCTCAACACCTGGAACGGGATCACGTTTCCGGACGAGTCCGTGAGCACGAGCGTTGTACGGTAAGCTACGTCGTGTAGATCGAGCGTTACCTCTACGGGCCGCGTCATAGATACGCTAGAGGGGTTCTCGATCTCTATCACCTGACGATATTGTAGGTTCGAGAGCGAGGAAGGCCGCGGGTATGTAGCGTAAGAAGCGAGCGTAGCTTGTGGGGATATCGTAGTGTGTCCCGTCATGAGGTCCGTCACGGCTACGCTTCCGTCCGGTAAAGTCTTAGCGTCATACGCGTGCGCTGATGGTATCGGTAAGAAGAGTATCGTTAGAAAGAGAATTATTAGGAGAGAACGTTTCATGGCTCGAGTAAAACGCGATGAATATAAAGGTGTTAAAAATCCGTTATTCGATTACCCCTCTTATTACGATGAAACCTTAGATACGATCTCCGCTAAGTCGTGGAATCCCGCTTCCTCTAAACGTCTACTCATCTCAGCGAGTACTATGAAGGACGCGAAGGATGAACCTAGTTTACTCTTTATGAGGTTAGAAGTCTCCGTCACTAGCTTCTCCGAGGCTCCTTTGATCGCCCGAACCTTTGGTAACGATAGACCGAGAAGCGTAGTAACGGAGCGTACCTCGGAATACTTCGATATCAACAATCTCTCTAGAACGTTCTTAGCTAGATCTAGAGCTATTCCTTTGTTCTCTAGCGTTATATACTTGAAGCCCGAGACGAACGCGTCTATAAGTAGTAAAGATAGATTCACGAACGCATCTCTATCGGCTTCGTAGATAGCTTCTGTACCGCTCGGCCGTTTATTTTCTATGAACCGAGCTAGCCTCATGGGCATTTTCATTCCCTTTTCGAACCTCTCTCCGGTCATCTCGGAGATATACGCCATGATGGGGAACGTAAGAGATAACGCGACTAGAGCGGACGTCGGTGAGAAACGCTCGTACTTGAGGTACTCGAATATCTTATCTATTAGTTCCTCTACGGTCTTCCTTCCGTTCATAAAGTAGGCCCTGTAGATGGGGACGTCGTTGTGGTAATAATATAAGCCGACGAGGGTGCTTACAAAGGCTAGCGTAGCGTTAGATGTAATCAACCGCGTTACGAATACCCTGGGCTCTTCCTTAAGACCCTCGTAAGCTAGGGTTTGAGCGCGTATTACTTCCTCCGAAAGCGTTTTCACTACCCTCTCTAGGTCATCTACGTCCTCATACATCAACACCTCAGCGGCCGCCGCGATCTTTATCGACTCGAAGATTTTCCTTTCCGGATCCTTTATGTCCTTCTTGAAAGAGGATAATATCGATATCGCAGCGTCGATTTTGTTCTTCGAGTAACTAGCCTTAAATATCGCTTCGAGCGCTTCGAGGTAATAATACCGGTACGTCTTGGGAAACTCCTTCTTCACGATCTCCGAGAACTCTTGTAGCTCCGGTGAAAGCGGGGCTACTTGAACTAGCGGAAGGGCTATGATCTTATCCTTCTCTATTTCCTTCTTGAGCTCCTCCTTTATCTTCATGACCTTCATCACTATGTGGGCGGTTAGACCGGCTTGAAGCCGATCAACGTAAGCTAAAGCGAGCTCCTTTAGAGGCTCGTTTTCTATTCTTTCCGCATGCTCTAGTATCTCTTGGAGCTTTGGGGCCGGATATTTGGGCGGTAACCTATTAAGATACGCCCCTGAAACGACCCGAATCATTCTTTCCACGTCGTTCTTAGGTTGCGCTAGTATCACTTCATCGAACTTACCCGATATGAAGGACTCGCGTATGTTCGCCCCGCGTATCTTTAACTTCAGCTTCATGAACGGGTTTATCCTCTTGTAGCGGATCTCGAATTCCTCTTTGGGTATCAGTCCTATGATGTAGTCGAGCTCTTCGGGAAGCGGTATTAGAGCTTCGCGCATCTCCTCTATTATTTTATTAGGATCCTCCCCTAGGTTCTTCTCTACAACGTCTTTGATTATTTTTACTCCCGTGTTATCCCCGTCGTGGTGTATGATTAGGAGGTAATTTCCCATGGATATGAAGTTCCGTACTTCGTCCTCGCCTTTGATGACCGCTTTCTCGCTCATCTTCACGAGCTCGGTCAAGAACGTGGGATCGATCTCCGAAATTAGCCCTTCGATAGGCCTCCACCGAAATACGGGAAGGCGCGATTCGTCAAGTAAGATCACCTCGTAAATCACGCCCATTTTATGAACGCTCCCATAAGTTCTTTGGTGGGCCCGCGGGGATTCGAACCCCGGACCTCCCGCGCGTCAGGCGGGCGTTCTGCCAGGCTGAACTACGGGCCCTTTCTAAGTATACTTACGGGATCATGTACATAAAGCTTTCTCGCCCCTCGTTTTGGGCCCGCGTATCTTTTCGATCCGCACGCATTACTTATCAAGGCTCTCATATCGCTTCGATCTATGGAGGGAAGCGAGGCTATAAGGAAAGCTAAGAATGTGTTCGTTAACGTATTGGAAGGTAAAGCGGAGCTAAAGGAACTCATGAGGGCGATCAACGAAAGGTTCGAGACCCTAGTGTACACGCGTAAGAAGAACTATCCGATGAAGGGTAAAAAGATAGGGCCCGTGAAGGAGACCATCACCGTCGCCACCGCTGTATCTCGCATCTCACCGACCGGGCGGCGCGCGTTCCTACGCGTAATAGATGACCTAAGGAACGGTAGAGAACCGTTCGAAAAGGACGTCGAAGCTTCTATGAGGGCGTTCGAAACGGCCGCGAAGAAGTTAGAGGAAGGATTTATAGTTAACGTTCGCTGATTTTTCGTTATAATGGAACATATGTACGTTATACCCCTAGAAAGTGAAAAAACTCGAAATTATGAGGGTGATGTTAAGAGGGAGCGGGTAAGAGGGTGATCATGAGCTATGATTTGCTCGTTCGTAAGCTCTATAGCCTTGGGTTTCTACCCTCTAAGGATCGGTTGAGGCTTAGTGAGGAGGAGCGCGAACATATAGCCCGTATTGCTCTTATAAAGCTTGAGAACGGGCTAGCCGATAAGCTTCGTAAGGCGAACATCCTAGTGGTTCGCCCCTCCCTCTTCGATAAGTTCACCCTTGAGGACTTTATAGGGGAGCTAACGATAGGTAATAACGGTAAGAACGGAAAGAGGAAGAAAAGAAAACGCTCGCCTCCGAAGAACAATAACGGTAAGAACGGGAAGTCCATTACGATAACGGATTTATTAGGTATACCTGAGGTAGAAAAGAAAAAGACTAAGAAGATAAAGAAAGCCTCCTCGCGTCCCATAAAACGCCCCGTTGTAATAGAACCGGAGCCTTATAAGAGGGACGTGTTCGTGATTCATAATCATAACGAGTTACCTAAGCTCCGGCGCTTGCACCTCTCCCACCGTCTCAACCTCGCGCGCAAGATCGCTAAGCTCTCCGAGTATATCGGGGACACGTATAATACGAAAGAGATTAGGGAATACGGAAAGCTCGCTAAGATAGAAGTCGGAGGGATCTTAGACTTCCTGGGCATAAGAACATCTTACTTCGACGGTGAGGGACGGTTAATAGGACTCGTGTATGAGAAGAGGAGTACCAAGAACGGGTTCATAGTAACGATCGAGGACGAGGAGGGTATGCTCGACGTGTATATTCCGAAAGACCTGAAGCCTAGACCTAACGACATCAAGGCGTTCAGGATGCCCGACGGTGAGCTCATGAGCATAGGGGACATGATCGTTCCGGACGAGGCGATATACGTGTACGTAAAGGAGAAAAACGGGCGTTATATAGCTCAGGAGGTAGTCCGGCCCGGTGAGATTCTAGCTCACGTAGTTAGGAACAAGTTCGGCTCCGACTTATACAAGGACCGGAACTTCTCCGTATTATTCATATCCGATACTCACGTAGGCTCCAAAAATAGTATAGCGAAGAACTTAGAGCGCCTTCGGAGGCGGATAAAAAACCCTAAAGAGGCTCCCGAGGCTTATAGGGAGCACCTATCTAAAGTAGAACTAGTATTAGTCGGGGGAGACTTGGTGGACGGGGTAGGGGTATATCCGGGTCAAGAGGCCGAACTAGAGATCAAAGATCCCGAGAAACAGTATGAGGTCTTCGGTGAACTGTTTTCTCCCTCTCCCGCGGACGTGATAACGATACCTGGGAATCACGATCCGACCACGCTCGTGATACCTCAGCCCGTGCCCGAGTACGCTCAGATACTTAGAGAATACGGAATAAAGATCACTCAGAACCCCGCTTACGTCGAATACGACGGCTTCCGCGTGGTGATGTATCACGGCCGCTCTATGGAGGACTTGGTCCTTCATACCCCGATCCAGCTACAAGACGTGCCGCAGCTTATGAAGCGTATAGCCCTATCGAACTTCTTCGTGCCCATCTATGGGGGGAAAGAGAGCTTTAGGCCTATCCCTAACGATCCGCTAGCGGTGGTTAAGGACGTCGATAAATATCCGCACGTGTTCTTCATGGGACACATACACATCGCTGCCGCGACGAGCTTCGGGCCTATGAGATTAGTAAATGGGGGGACTACTCAGACGCAGCCGGAAGAAAAAGTGATGAACATAGATCCCACTCCCGGGAGGTTCGTCTCGATAGACCTTTCTAATCGCTCGTTGATGGAGATCTCTATACTTCGACACTTTCTCCACCACGCTCGTTCTAGCGACCTCCGCGAGCTTTTCGGCTCTTTTAGGGTCCTTAGACTCGGAGAATATTCTTATTATAGGCTCGGTGCCCGAGGGCCTTATAAGTACCCAAGAGCCGTCCTCGAACCGCACGCGTATACCATCTATAGTAACGGCCTCTACTCCTTTATCGATCCGCTCGGGTATTATCTCCTCCATGACCTTCTCCTTGATCTCGTCGGGACATAGGACCTTTAGCTTAACTCTATAGTACTTAGGAAGAGAAGAGAACAGTTCCGAGGCCTTCTTACCGCTTTCCTCTAGCATGGAGGCGAAGAGATATGCTGCGAAAGGCCCATCACGGAAGTATCCGTGCCTCGAGAACATTATTCCCCCGCTTTCCTCACCCCCTATCTCCGCTCCCACCTCGGCCATTTTATCGCATACTTTACGAGCTCCTACGGGAGCCCGATAGAGCTCTCCTCCGAGATTCTCCACGACGTCCTTCACAACGTTTGAAGTCGATATACTTACGACCACTTTCTTAGACTTCACGCGGGGTAATAGGTAAGAGACGATCAAGGCTAAGCTGTCGTCTCCATGATATACGTTCCCTAGCTCATCCACGAACACAGCGCGGTCCCCATCGCCATCGTGAGCCACACCGAAGTCCGCGTTGAACGCCACCACGGCCCTCTTAAGTCCTTCTAAATTCTCGGGAACGGGTTCCGGAGGATGTCCCGGAAATAGTCCGTTAAGGTCCCCGTTTATCGTGATTACTTTAGCCCCCCTCAATTGTAGCACCCTGGGGGTAACGAGTACGGAGACGCTATTAGACGGATCGACGACCACTTTGAGGCTCAAACCGTCTTCTTCTACTACCTCGGAAAGGTCATCTATGATCCCGTTTATATGAATCATAATCGCCTCGTCGCTCTCGTATACGTCCCCAAAGTCCGCCCGATGGGACGTGTATCCTTCTTCTAATATATTATTGATCACTCTTTCTATGTACCTCTCGGAGGATTTTGAGAGATCCCGTCCGTCGCGCTCCACGAACTTAAATCCATTATACTCGGGCGGGTTATGAGAGGCCGTCACTACGAGACCTCCAGCTAGTTTTTCCTTCTTTACGAAATATTGTACCGTAGGCGTAGGTGCGTAGTCTAAGGCGATCACATCGGAACCTCCGGAGAGTATTCCGGAGATGAGTCCGTGATATAAGGCGATACTATGTACTCTAGCGTCGTGTCCTACCGCTACGGTCCCCTTACGAAAATATATCGACGCGGCTAGTCCCACTACGGGGGCTAAAGTGATCGGGAGAGTCTTATGTACTACACCGCGAATACCCGTGGTACCGAAGCGAATCATTAGACCATAAAAACCGATTCACTTAGCTTCTTTACTCCTCTTACGTGCTCTTTGATCGGCTATGAAGTTCGCGAGTATGAAGCCCGCGAGTAGAAGAACTATAATTATCTGTAGGTAACGCTCCCTAAGGGCGTCGTATACGCTTATGCGATTCCGCTCCTCCTCGGCTTCTTGTTCCTTATACACGGTGAGTTTTACGGTGTTTGTGCTCACGGTTATAGTATCGTTATAATAGGCGGGCGTGGCGTTATCGTTCCGGGCCGTGATCGAGGCGTTGATCGTAACGGTAGCCGTTAGGGTATATTCCCCTTCTTCAGCGGCATAAAGCTTCATATAAACGAGCATCTCCGTGGAGTTTTCCTCATAGGCCGAGAACGTACCGTTCTTATAAGAGCCGTAAGAGGACCGCGTATAATTTAGCCCTTCCGGTATTCTCATCGTTACGTTGACGCTTATTGTACCGTTCCGATACTCCGCTATCGTATCGTTGAAGAGGACGGTGACGTTCACGAACACACATACGGTAACCTCAGAACCGACCTGTACGCGATCGTCGCTTATTGATAAAACGGTAAGAGCGCTCACGCTCGTGGTAGCCTCCTGCGCGGGCATAAATAAGATAAGCGTAAATAAAACGAGCGGGACGAGAGACTTCATTATCGTCTATCTAGTCTCGATAAAAATCAGATCTCTATCTCCTTACCGATAGCTCCTAGTACGGCTATGATCGCGAAGAGCGCTAGGTACCGGCCGAGAACGGCCATATAATAGCCCACGGACATCGTTATAATCGTATAATTCACGCCGCTTTCCCCGATGGTGGAGATGATCATAGCCGCCTCATAACCGTAGGTGTTGATTAGGTAGTTCTTCCGATTATCCATAAGGACCCCATAGAAGTAATCGTACCTCTGATGTACCCGGGACTTAAAGGTGAGCAGATAATACGCCATGATGATGTTCACGACGATGGCGATTCCTATCATGAGATAGCGGGTCTTCTTAATGTTCCGTCCGGTGGGCATCTGCGACTTAAGCGGGCCCTTTACGATATAAACGATGGGCTCTAAGAAAGCGGCTATGAGCATTAAGACGAACGATATTAATATCGCGGCCTCGAGGCTTGGGTAATTTAGATCGTGAAGATACCGCTTAGTCGTATACGAAATGTTATCTACCATAGCCTGTATCTGGGGACCCGCGGAGTAGTAATAGATCGTAATGATCTTCGTCGCTACTACCCGCGGGGTTACATAAGCTATAAGGAACATAATAGCGGAAAAGAGGGAGGAGAAGTTTATCCTCTTTAACCCTAGCTTTACTCTGAGGTTCCGATCTTCGACGGCTCTTAGTTCGAGTTCCTTCTCGGAGGCTGTAGCCATTGGTCTTTTTATCGGTGTAGATCAAAAATAGTTTGTTCCTCACCTTTTATGGATCCCGAGAGGTTGGTCCTCGTGTACTTAAGCCCCAAAATAGTCTCGAGGTTTTTTCCTTATAGAGCACCGGGACCGAATCGGCTAGACCGCGTTGAGGTCGCGTTTCTTTCCTCTTTGGGCCTGGTCGATGGGGACGTACAAGAGCATATAATAGACGAGCGGGACCATGCAGCGTTCGTAGTTCTACATAATCTTAATAATAGGATGATCTTCCGCGTGCGCTATCCGTTCGTAGAGATAATGCACGAGAACTCGCGGCTTAAGGTCTTTCCGGTATACTCCGATGGGGTAATCAAGAGAAAGATACTAGACGAAGCGGACGTGTTAGCGGTGGTCGATAGAAACGGGGATGTGGTTTATTACGAGGTCGAAGTAGCGAATCTATAAGTCTCCTCGCGCGCTCTCAAGATGGGCGTGGTGTTGACGAAGATCTTGGGTACGCCCGACTTTGGGCCTTATATGTTAGTCGGGAATAGTTACCTCTTAATTCACGCGAAAATGCGCGATGATCCTAAGGGGCTAAAGGAAATAAAGGAGGCCTTGGGGGTAGAGGAGGTAATATTCTACGAGCCGCGGCGGGAGGTGGGTAACGATAACGGCATCGTGTTCCCGTACGTAGCCCCAGAAGATGAAGTAGTTCGTATAGCTAACGAACTCAAGAG
Organism: Candidatus Heimdallarchaeota archaeon; assembly: GCA_027068385.1. Taxonomy (GTDB): domain Archaea; phylum Asgardarchaeota; class Njordarchaeia; order Njordarchaeales; family JAMOTR01; genus JAMOTR01. The sequence goes on along the minus strand of JAMOTR010000068.1, from coordinate 9,390 downwards.
CGACGTAAACGTGGCGATCGTAAGGACGCGTTTCACGGCCTTGAGGAACAACATACTCGTGAATAACAAGGCGGGCCTCGTGAACCCGGAGATGTTTAGTAGGGAAAAGGACGTAGTGAAGAGCATAGAAGAGGTGTTAGACGTGGAGCTTATACCCTATAAGATCGCTAACGTCCCTCTCGTCGGGTCGGTAGCCGTAACTAACGATCGCGGTGCGTTTATACACGCTGACGCCACGGATGAGGAGATGAAGTTCGTAAAGGAAGTCCTGAAGCTCGATAAGGTCTCTCGCGGGTACGTGAACGATACTCCATACGTGAGCGTGGGGATAGGGGTAAATAATAACGGGGTCGTGATCGGGGACGAGACGTCACCAGAAGACGTCATGAACATAGTAGAGACTCTATTAGGGAAGACGGAAACGGTTTTTGAATTATGACGCGATAGGTCATATTCAATCGATCACCTAAAATATCTATGTAAAGCCCCATGACGCTAAGTCGCATGAAAGTACGTACCATCTGTCCGTTCTGCGGTTCGGGGTGTGGAATGTACGCTATAGCGGAAGAAGGCAAGATAAGGATCGAGCGTCGGAGGGAACATCCTGTAGCCGAGGGAGTCTTATGTCCCAAGGGTACCTTCTCCCGGAAGATCGTGTATCACGAGAAGCGCGTGAAGAAGCCTCTAATACGTAGGGGATCTAAGTTCGAGGAGACTACTCGGAAGGAGGCCTTGAAGATCGTGGCCGAGAGGATTAAGGAGGCTATGAAGGACGACCCCACTCGCGTCGGTTTCTTCGCCTCCGCTAAGATCACGAACGAGGAGAACTACCTCATCCAGAAACTAGCCCGCGCCGTGGTGAAGACGAATAACGTGGATCACTGCGTGCGTCTGTGTCACGCCCCTTCGGCCGCCGGTCTAATCATGACCGTGGGTTCCGGAGCGATGACGAACCCGATAGGGGACGTCGTGAACGCTAAGACCGTACTCGTAGCCGGATATAACCCGTTCAACACCCACCCCGCGGTCTTCAGACGGATGATGAAGGCGAAGAGGAACGGAACGAAGTTCATCTTCATAGACCCGATGAAGAGCAAGTCCTCGAGGCTCGCGGATATACATCTACAGCCTTATCCGGGAACCGACGTGGTGTTACTTAACGCGATGGCTAAGCTCATTATCGATCAGGGACGGGTAGACGAGGAGTTCGTGAAGAGTCGTACCGTAGGGTACGAGGAGTACGTTAAGGGACTAGAGAAGTACACGCTCGATTACGCGGAGAAGGTTACCGGAGTGCCTAAGGATCTCATATACAAGGCGACCGAGCTATACGCTACGAACAAGCCCAGCGTGATATACCGGGGAATGGGTATCACTCAGCACGTGAGCGGAACCCAGAACGTGATCGCCCTCGCGATGCTCGCCCTGCTCACAGGAAACATAGGTAAGCCCGGTACCGGATTATGTCCCGCCCGCGGTCAGAGCAACGTCCAGGGAGCTTGCGACATGGGATGCATGCCGAACATGTTCCCCGGATACAAGAAGGTAAACGAGGAGAACGCTAAGTACTACGCTGAGAAGCGGGGCGTGGATTACGTACCCTCTGAGCCCGGGCTCGTCACTCGGGAGATGATCGACGCCGCTAGCGAGGGTAAGATAGACGTGCTATACATCGTCGGGGAGAACCCCGTGATCAGCGAGCCGAACAACCTAAGCGTGAGGGAGAAGCTCGAGAAGGCCCCGTTCGTGGTAGTTCAGGACATACTAATGACCGAAACTGCGGAGTTAGCCGACGTAGTTCTACCGGCCGCCACCCGGCTCGAGAAGGAGGGCTCTATGACGAACACCGAGAGGCGCGTACAGTACTTCTTCAAGGCTCTAGATCCTCTATACGAGGCTAAGAGCGACTTCCACATCATAGTCGAGCTCGCTAAGCTATTAGGGGCCGATCGGAATTACACCACCGTAGGGCAGGTGACCGACGAGATCGCGAACGTCGTACCGATATATCGCGGCATTACTTATGATGTACTAACTAAGAACGAGTTCGGAGTAGCGCGGCCTTATGACCCAGAGACCGGAAAGAGCGAGACCATATTATACGCGGAGAGGTTCAAGACTCCGGACGGCAAGGCTAGGTTCATACTACCTAAAGAGATACTACCCGAGGATCTCATACCGAACGACGAGTATCCGTTCCTACTCATTAGCTTCAGGCTACTAGAGCACCGGAACTCCGGAGCGATGACGCACATCATACCGGAACTCCACCGCTTATCCCCTGAGCCTCGGCTCGTGATGAACCCTAAGGATGCCGAGAAGCTAGGGCTTAAGGATGGTCAGATGGTTACCGTGGAGAGCCGTCGGGGTAAGGTAAAGCTCAAGCTCAAGGTGGCCGACGAGGTACGTGAGGGAGTCGTAGCGATGCCTTATCACTTCGCTGAGACGAACGTCGTGGTGCCTCACGGCTTCTTCGATGAGGTAGTGAAGATGCCCAACTTTAAGGGAGTTCCCGTTAAGGTATACGCTTGAGTTTTTCATCTATTTCCGATTTTATCTTCTATGAGCGATATTGGGGGAGCGATACGCGCTAGAATGAGCTTAGCTATGAGGCTTAGGGAGACTAGGTTCTCCGTGGATCTTAAGAAAGTAGCGCTCATCGTTCGGGAATATTATCCGGAAGTAGCCTCCAGGCGGATAAAAGAGACGGATAAGTATCCGAGAGGCTTTTGGTCCCTCGTCTTGGAGAACTCGCCCCATCGGATATATGAGGACGTAGAGGCGTTAGTGAAGGCGATTAAAAAGAGCGTTCTGGAGGGTACATTAGAGCCATATGAGGGTCTTAAGATACTAAAGCTCGAAGAGGATATCGAGAAGGATTTAGGAGCCTCATTATTAGCCGTATCGGGACATAAGCTCGAGGAGATCATAGACAAAATCCCTAAGCTTAAGGTCGTCTCCCGGATTAAGGCGCGGCTTCATTCGGTATCCCGTATAAAGCCTAGGATCACGCCCGAAATAGCGAGGTTATGTGCTCCAAAGGAGTTCTTTGATGAGGCTCTTGAGATGTTCGCTGAGGGGTACGAGAAAGAGGCGCTTGAGACTTTAATAAATACGTTTAGGGGGACGAACGACGTATCCGGACTCAAGGCCGTAGTCTCTAGGACTAAGGATCCGGAAATAATATTGAAGGCGTTCTCGACTATAATCACGGACGTAAACGGAATCCTGGAGTTCTTGGACTCTATGGGGCGGTCGATAGAGGATCTAATAAGATATCGGATATCCATAGGCCGCCCCCCAGAAGCCCCTCGGGTTAAGGAGTTCCTCAGAGAACATCGGGAGGTGGTGCGGAGGATAGTAAAGGAAGAGCGCGGATGTCCTCGGTATCGGATATTAGAGGCGGAAAAATTCGACGCAAGTACGATCGAAGAGGCGCTTATGATACCGTATAAAGCGGTCGGATGTCCGGCTAAGGTAGCGGTGAAGTGTGTTATGAGGACCGATGAGAGGTTGCTCTCGAAGATCATAGATCATTACGGATGCGTCGCTCTTAGGGAAGCCGTGAGGGAATACGGCATAAGGAAGTCCTTCCTCGCCCTCTCGAGGACCATGTGTCCATCCATAGCCCCCGACATCATAGCCACCCTCACGCCCGAGCACCTGAAGGATCCAGAAATATTAGAGCGGGCGAAGGAGATACGGAAGCTCGTTAGTCCTCATCACGTAGCGAGGCTCGCGAAACTACTGGTAGAAGCTTATGAGGGGAGCGGGGACGAGGAAATCGTCGATCTCGTTACCGCGATGTCCTCGAAATCCGGTTTAGAAGAGGAGCTCCCCGTACTCCTCGCAAGAATTTATGGAAAGGTGACCGAGGACATGCGGGATAGGTTCGAGAAATTCAACGCTAGGTGCTTACTCAAGCTTATATCGCTAAATTTAGTGACCTCCGAGGTCGCGCTTAAGATATTATACAAGGCTATAGAAGAGAAGCTATATATACCTCTAAGCGTCCTCATCGAGGCCTCAAAGCTCGGAGTTCCCGATAGGGAGCTAGAGAAGATAGCTGAAATGCTTCCTATACACACGACGATATCGTTCCGCGGACGGCTAGGAATAAAGAATAAGGACGGATCGCTACGGGCTGAATTTATCGAGAAGGCTACGAATTATGGTCTAGATATTCCTAATACACTCTTAGAAGAGCTAGCCGAGGCATACTCGAGGGACCAGGAGTACATATCTTTCTTATATATGATCCTAAGGAGGACCGAGTCCAAGCGCCTCGCTGAATTCGTAGCAGAGAAGATGCGCGGATTAGCGGATAGAAAGCTCTTAGATCGGTTAGAGCAGTTGTACTTGAAGCGGAGGCCGTGTCCGGAGGCGATTAAGGCGATCGGTCTTATCTTCGAAGGCTCAAAGAACGAGGAAGCGGTGGAAAGGATACGTAAGTTCTCCCTAGAGCTACTTCCTATAGAGGCTATAGAGGCACTCATAGCGATGAGAAGAGTACATAAGGACGTAGTAAACGAGCCACGGTTCTACGAGCGGTTTACACCCACTTTAGCTAGAGCCTCCTTATCACCGGGCGGTTATGGAGCGTTCGGAATATTAACCGCGATATACGAAGGGTGCGAGTAAAAAACTCATCCGATGATTTTTACGTTACTTCCCTTAGGGTTCCTCCTTATGAGCTCTTTTATCGTAATAGCTTCCCCTCCGGCCTTCTCGATGATCTCCTTCGCGCGCTTCGAGAACTTGAACGCGGCTACGGTTACGGGATGGTCTAAAGTACCCATTCCTAATACTTTTCCGGGAACCACTACGACGTCACCGGGCTTCGTATAACGATTTATGCGGCTTACGTTCACGGCACGCATGTTACGTCTAGGTCTCTCTAGCTCGTCGGCTACCGCTCTCCGGATACGAGCGCCCGTCTTCTTATGCGCGTACCTAAGCAAGAGTATAGTCTCCTGAAGATCTAGGGACGTCTTTCTTTCGATACCCTTTAGGCGCATATCGACTCATTCCGAGAGTTGGATCTATTAATTACTCTAGATAGGGAAGAATTCGTCCGTAATCTTAAGGAAGAATAACCGTGCACATTTCTTCTTCGTTGATACGTGAGAGCATCGAACGATCGGTTAAGGAAGGACCTAATAAAACTATAAAATTTCGCTCCTTCTTCTTCGGCAAACCTACGCGCTCTAGGAACTCGTCGACGAGGTCGTTGAGGTCGGGCTTTCCGATCTCCTGTAGCTCGTAGATCACGCGCACCATCTTCTTTCCGATCTCCTCCTCCTTGATGATGCGCCTGAGGTCGATGGGAGTTCCTATGATTACAGTATCAGCGGGTATGCGCTTAAGCGTCTCCTTTAGGTCCTCGATCTGCTTCTTCGAGTATCCCATGTTCGGTATCACGTGCTTCAAGTGCGTGTACTTCTCGAACGTCGCCTTGATCTCTCCTACCGCATAAGGCCTCGGGTCCACGATCTCAGCGGCTCCGAACTTCTTCGCGGCTATGTAAGCGGCTCCGTAACCCATCTCTCCGTGCGTCACGGTAGGACCGTCCTCGATACAAACGACGCGCTTGCCCTCGATGTACTTCTTATCTTCGGGGTTCTCTAGGGTTATCACTAGAGCCGCCTCGACGATCTTAGCCTTGGGATTCATCCTCTCGATGTTGTGTTCTACCTGGATGATGTTCTCTAGAGGAGCGGAGTTCACCTTTGAGATTATAACGGCATCGGCCATCCTAGCGTTAGTCTCTCCGGGGTGATACTTCATCTCGTGACCGGGTCTTAACGGATCGGCTACGACGATGAAGTAGTCGGGCTTATAGAACGGGAAGTCGTTGTTTCCTCCGTCCCGTAGTATGACGTCGATGGTCGGATCGCTCTCTATCATCTCCAGAATCTTACCGTAATCTACGCCCGCGAACACGACGTTTCCGGCTTTAATGTGAGGCTCATACTCCTCGCGCTCCTCGAAGGTGCACTCGTACTTATCTAGGTCCTCGAGCGTCTCGAACTTCTGGGCTATCTGTTTCCTTAAGTCTCCATAAGGCATCGGGTGTCTCACTACGGCCACCTTATATCCGCGCTCGCGTAGTATCCTCGCGAGCTTCCTACTCGTCGGGCTCTTACCGGCTCCGGTACGAACGGCTCCTACGGCTATCACGGGCTTCTTAGCCTTTAGCATGGTGCTCTTAGGACCAAGGAGCCGGAAGTCCGCGCCGCGGGAATGAGCTCTAGAGGCCTGATGCATGACGTGCTCGTGGGAGACGTCGGAATATGCGAACACCACGATGTCCACGTCGTACTTCTCTATGAGCTCCTCGAGCTGATCCTCCGGATATATGGGTATTCCGTTCGGATATAACTTCCCGGCTAACTCGGGCGGATAGATGCGTCCCTCTATGTTAGGTATTTGAGTAGCCGTAAACGCTACTACCTCATACTCCGGGTTATCGCGGAAGAACACGTTGAAGTTGTGGAAGTCCCTTCCGGCAGCTCCCATTATAATAACGCGCTTTCTACGTTTCTCGGTCATAAGAAAACTCGTAGATGAAAAGTTGAAGATTTCGGACGGGAGCTTCCGATTCTACTATTTCTACTAAATCTTTATACTCGAACTCCTCGAACCTATGTTTCATCCGCCGGAATACGACCTTTAGGATAAGACCGTATACGGGCATGCGTCTAGCGTATCCTATAATCTCCCTAACGGTATACGGAGAAGGTTTTATGAGCGAATATATCGAAGATAGTCCGTCTAATATATCCACGATCGTTAGCGGGAGCTCTTCTACGTAAGTCGAAAGCATGGACCTCTCGAGTGCGTTCTTTAGACCCTTAAGTATCTCCTCGTCCTTCCCGAATGCCGAATATATCTTAGAGATCGCTATCGCGAACCTAAGCGAGTATATGAAGGCGTTCCTAGAATCGCTCTCTACGAGCATCTTTATCGTTTCGGGAGATATCGTGGAGGCCGCTACCCCAGACGCTAGCTTAAGGTGTTTCACCTTATGAGGATCGAACTCTTCACCGCGTGCTTTAGTGATCGCATACATAGCCTCTAATAGTGATGAAGTGATGAGGGCGAGGTTATAACTCCTTAATACTCCCTCAAGCGCGGACCTAGCTACGTACTCCATCGCGGCGTCGATAGACTTACGGAGGCCCGCGAACGCTACTTTAGAGACACGGTTATACATCATCATTAGGGCCGAAAGACGGTAGATGTGAGAGGAGAACCGTGATAAAGCGTACGCGAAGACTGATACGGGGACGGGAAACTCCTTCTTTAGGAGATCCACGAGCTCTTTAAACCGTTTAGTGACGAGGGGAGCCTCCGCTATGATATCCTCAGCGTCCTCTTCCGTCGCCACGTACCGCATTAAGTCCCTAGCTAACGCGACTTCCGAGAGCGAGGCTAGTCTTTCCATACCTTCTCCTCTAGGCTTTAGGGATAGGAACTCTTGGACGCTCCTAAGCTTCGGAAGCCTCCGAAATCCGTAGTAAGTTCTAGCGATAACGTTCCGATATCCGGTGGTGGTGTTCATGATGATCTCGTAGAGGCTAGGGTCGCCTACGGGGTATAATAAGATCGGGCCCCGTATGGGGTCGCTCTCTATGAGGCTCTTAAAGTACTTCGCGTTCTTTACGTAGGTCTCTATGTGCTCCCTACGTAACCTTATCGGATGGCGGACGTGTTCCCAAACGGCCCATAGATATTTAGATATGATCCTATCCCCAATGAGTTTAAGAGCGCTAAGCACGAACTCCTCGTCCGCGCGCGGATACTTAGCCGGAAAAGTCTCTAGGAATATCGCGGACTTTACGTATATCGCAGCCGCTACGGGCGTCCTCGGTACACGTTTAATCACCTCGTCGAGCTTTCCGGCTAGGAATAACTTACGCATCTCATCCTCGGAAGCCTCTATCGTGGGCTTAATACGTACTATTTTCCCCCTCAGCTTTACGGCTTCGAACGTCTCCAGAGCCGGAATTATCTCCCGCTCGCTGGGCTTTAATTTCGTACGCATGTGCTTTAACATCTCCTCCGTCTCGGGCTTCTCAACCCTATGAACGTACTCTTTTAGCCCCGAGGCTACTTGATCAACGCCTACGTCGTCACCATCGTGTGAGACAACTAAGTAGAACTTATCGACGGACATTACACTATACGTCTCGAATTCCGTCACGAGCTTCGTTTGTGCTTTTACAATACTACTTAGTGTAGCGATTAAAGAAGGGTCTAGTTCAGTTATGCCCGTAAACGGTCTCCGATAGAGAACGGGCATTATAGACTCATCAAATACGGATATCCGATATAACATATAACCCTTCAAAAGGCAAAATTTATATTTCTACGATCAGAACCAGCACGTTTATCCTCTAAATTACTAATATGATAATTCATGAGAAGCTTACTAAAACATCTTTCCATACTCTCGTTAGTACGGATAGCCGACTCATTCGGAGCCCTGATGATATCTTTCGTGATCGCGGCTATGGACATACCGAACGATAAGGCCGGATTATTAGCCGGAATAGCCCTCGCGGGGATGCTCGTAGGTGCGCCGTTAATGGGAATCGTAGCGGATAAGAAGGGAAGGCGCGTGGCGATTTCTCTATCGTTATTCATATACTCATTCTTCACCCTAATTTCCTTCCGGCTATATTCTTATGAGCGGCTTTTAGCGTTACGTTTCTTAGCGGGCGTGGGAATAGGAGGAGTCCTCCCAACGGCTTCCACGGCTTTCATAGAGATGGCTCCTCATGAGCGTCGCGGGCTATACGTGAGCGTCTTTGAATCGATGCGGGCCGTAGGATCGCTTATCGTAACCGCTACAGCATACGTGATTATCCCTAAGTTCGGTCGGAGATACATGTTTCTCGTAGGGTCGTTTCCCATAGTTCTCATACCGCTCGTATTAACGATGACCGAGACCCCATATTATCTAGCATCAAGGGGATACAAGGAAGAGGCGCGTAGGGTAGCGGAGGAGCTCGGAATAGAGATCGACGTAAAGATCGTACACGAGAATCACGAACTGTTATCCTTCAAACGCGTTACGATACTCGTTTCTCTTATACGGTTCTCCTTAGCCCTAGCTTATTATGGGCGGACGCTTCGGGCGCCTCGTTATCTAATGTCGATAGGATTCTCGCTCAAGGGCTCTATGAAGTACCTCATATACGTGTCTTTAGCTATGATCGCGGGCTATTATACGAACGCTATTTTAGTGGACACCGTAGGGAGGCGCAAGCTCCTCACCGCATACATATTCCTTTCCTCCATAGCCCTCGCGCTATTCTCTATGCATGTATGCGTATTCGTCACCGGGCTCCTCTTCGCCTCCTTAAACGCGGCCTCTCGGTGCGC
>JAMOTR010000067.1 GCA_027068385.1 Candidatus Heimdallarchaeota archaeon | reverse complement strand
CGTCGCATATACTTATACTCCCGAGTTATATCCAACTTCGATACGCGGGACCGCTATGGGAATAGCCGGCGCTTCCGCTAGGATAGGAGGCTTCTTAGGACCCGTAATACTAGGCCTCTACGGTTCCTTCGTTCCCATTATCGCGTTCCTCATATTGTCTTCTATAGCCGCTCGGTTAGTAGGAATAGAAACGGCTCGTAAGCTACTTAATCGAATTTTTATCCTCTTAATAAGGAATGATGAGCGGTGGTCTCCTCTGATTAATGATGAACGCGGCCTTCACTGATTCCTAAAAACACATACTTAAGAGCCGGAGGTCATAAGTAGAGGCATTCCGAACTCCGAGATCTCCCTAGGAACTTTCGCGGATACCTCCTCTATGATCATCCTTCTACCGTTCTCCTCTACAATCTTACCCACGTAATCGCCCGGCTTGAACGTCCTCCGTATAACGGTACCCTCCTCATCCACGAGCTTCGTCCTTATCTCGTATTTTCTCTCCATATAGGGATCTAAATCTACGGTTATCCTAGCTTCAGGGAGCTCGAAGTCCTCCTCTAAGCCGTTCGCTACCCCTGAGGTGTTTCCTACGCCCACGACGATCACGGATCCTCCCTCAGGTACCATCTCTTTAATGAGCTCGAGTACCTCTTCCTTAGCCTTCTTACACCCGTCCGCGATCTCTTTAGACATGGGAACTATAGCCTCTCCTAGACTCTCTTTGATAATCACGGCCATAAGAGGTACGTTAAGCTCCGCGGCTATCGTCTCCATCTTATACTTCTCGTGACCGGGGTCACCTATAGCGGCTCCTATACCTACCTGAACGTCGCCCGTAGGTTCTCCCTCGAGCTTTAGCGCAGCGTCTATGGTGATAATAGCCTTCAGACTATCGGAGAGTTCTTTACCTAAGTTATATACGACGCGCCCGAAGTTACATAAGTTCGGAGCGGGGCCGCAAGCCTTCACGATGTATATCTTTCTACCCTCCCACTCCGCGCTAGCGACGCACGCCTGTTCGTCGTATTTACACTTCTCGAACTCCGTACCGAATTCGCGCGCGAGCATCCGAGCGACGTAGGGTCCAGCGGAGTCCCCTATCGTACTTATCACGCTGAACGCCTTTGCAGCGTCATAGTAAGAGGCGGCGAGAAGACGTATCCGGGGGAGAACCATCTGTATCTGATAAGCCGCGAGCAAGGACTCGCTCTTCGACGCGCTTACGACCAGGTGTCTCAGATACTTATAGAGCGTATACACGGAGTTCACGCCCGCGAGTACGTTCATCACCGTATTTACTACGTTCCTATCATCGAGACCCACGATCCTTCTAGATGCCGAACGGAGATACTCATCGTGCGTATTCATAAGATGTTCTAAGCGTTTGATCACGCCTACGGGATCGAGCGTGACGGGGGATATTACGAAGACGTCGATGTACTTCTCTATAACCTTTTTTATGTCCTCCTTTTCTACGTCCCTCCATCTCGAGATTGTGGAGATCAGAACCTCTGTGCTCTTATTCACATAATAATCGAGCTCCTTTAAGACGCTCTTCGCTTGCATTATTATAAGCAGCGTTTGTACGCGCGGATTTGATAGGGCTATAAGAATTAAGAAGATGATCCGATACAGTATGTCCCCGGTTGCGACCATGAATCTACGTGTACTTCGCCCTTAATTGTAAGAATTCGAATGGATAATCGTATAATAACGGTTTTTTAACCCCGTCATGAAACGCGTTATTTTCGTATTACTTATAGGTCTCGCCCTACTGATCCCAGCGGGGGCTATACCTTATAAACAAACTCAAGACCATCCGACGCGGCTGTTCTTAGTATACTTAGACGCGGATAACAACTTGTACTCCTACGGCCTTTCTGATCTAGAGGAGATGACGAGCGCGAATCGGAACACGAGTTACGCGAAGGTCATCGTGCTCTTCGACGGTCAAACCATAGGCGACACGAAGCTCTACGAGGTACATCCAGGGGGATACGAAGAGCTCCCGAGGCCCATACGGCTCTCTAGCGAGATGAACATGGGATCACCGGATACCTTACGTTCCTTCGTCCTTCGGGCCGTTAAGACCTATCATCCTAACTATGTATTCCTCGATCTTCGGGACCACGGAGGGGCCCGGAGCGGTCTTATGCGGGACGACTCTAATAGCGATCATTTGACCATAGAGGAGCTCGTTGAGGCGATCGAGGGGCTACCCATAACGATCCTAGGGTTCGACGCTTGTCTTATGGGGAACATAGAGACCTTATATGAGATCTCCACTGTGTTCCACGGCCTCGTCGTGGCGTCCACGCTCACGGAGCCCGGAGACGGTCGGGACTATAAGCGGCTTAACGTGTTCTCGAGCGAGGTGACGCCTTATGACGTTGCGAAGGCCGTGGTCGATTATTATCGGAGCTACTATAGTGGCGGTGTCACGCTTGCCGTTTACGACTTATCGTTCATAGACTTCGCTGTAGAATCGATCGAGCAGATGTCCGAATTATACCTCGTAGATGCCTTATCGAACATCATCGAGCACGGCTCTTTACTCTCGTTTCACGAGATTTATAGGATAGAGGACACGATCTCCGGAGACGGCATTTCTAATATTCACGTAGGTACAAACAGCACCGCTCGGAAGGCTTATTCCGTATACCTAGAGGCGGGGACCGTATATAATATAACGTTAGATCGGTCCACGGACGCTGATCTCGACTTATACGTGTTCGAGCCCGGTGTCTCTCTGGACCCCGCCAACGCGTTCGCTTATAGTCGGTACGATAAGCCCGAATGTGTAACCTTCAAGGCTACCGTATCCGGTAACCGGACGATCGTGGTAGATCATTACTCTTCCGAGACTACGCCCACGGACTTCGTGATTAGCGTGAAGGAGGCAGACGATACGCCCATATCTAGTCTTATAGGTGCCCCCGAGGTATACGGTCCTCTAAAGGACGCGGTTGCCGCTTTCAACAACACGTTTATGGACGCTCTCATAAGATACGCGAAGCCCCGCGATATAGTCTCCATCACCATAGGTAATCCCGCGGATCTCGACATGAGCATGAGCGACTATAAGAACCTCGCCATATCCGAAGTCGCCCCCACTCGGACGAAGCTCTTAGAGGTACTCTCTCAGCTAGCTTGTATACCCACGATATCCGTGAGCTATACCCTACAAAACGCCACGATAAACGGCATCGAGACGATCGTAGACGTGAGCGTGAGTTCCGAGGAGCCCATCGAAGTACGGCTCTATAACCTTCTCACCGGAGACATCATAAAGACCGAGCCCGGATCACTACAGGACCTACCGATGGCCCCGTATATAGGGTACCTCGTATATGAAGAGGACGGAATACCTCAGCGGGCGGTGAGAATAGGGACGGCTTTCTACGGAGGAAAACCCGCTGTGTTCGCCCCCTCTCACGTGTCCGCCGTTCAGGGAGTGCCGATACAGCTACATGGATACGCCTCGTTCGACGATACCATCGACGTGTACCTCAACGGGACTTATGTAAAGAGCGTAAACGTAGATAATTACGAACGGAGCTTAAGCTTGACCATAAACGGCTCCTTCAGCGTCGCCACGCTCGCGCTAAAGTTCTCCGGCGAGTCTTACGAAGTCGCTATAATAAATGATCCTAATAAGCCTAAGATAGAGATCTCCGGATCCTCCGATCGGGAGACTAACGTGAGCATAAGGGTAGCCGGAACGGCCCTCAAGAGTATCATAATAGGGATCGACGGGGATAACGTGACGCTCGACTTATCGCTCTTCCCGATAGATGAGCTTACGATAATCCTTCCGATCAACCAGCTTCGGGAGAGGCGCATATACGTATATGTAGTGACGTACGCGGGAGTATCGAACTTCTACGAGTACATCGCTCATACCACTTCAGCGCCGGTCATAGAGAACGGGGCTCCTAAGATGAACGTCACTTATACGATAGAGAATACCACCGTGAAGCTCAGGATAAGCGTATACGATGATGATGGAGTAGTATATCTACGCGTGTTCGTGAACGGAAGCGAGATCAGGGACATGAAGGTCACGAACGGTGTGCGGACGATGAGCCTACCGCTAGATTATGGAAAGTATAACATCACCGTCGTTGTCGTCGATCCTTATAACGCGACCTCAACCCGGAGCGAGATAATTACGATAAACCAGCCCCCCTCGTCTGGAGGAGGAGCTACCGAGGAGACTTCTGAGAGCGAAGGGACTAATCGGCTCCTAATATCGGCGGTGATTGTAGTAGCGGTAATAGTGATACTAACGATCGTGATGCTCTTAAAGAGGAAAGCGTAAGGTTTATTTTTTCTTGATCCTTCTTCATACGAGAGCGCCGGTAGTCTAGCCTGGTAGGATGGCGGCCTGCCACGCCGCTGGCCCGGGTTCGAATCCCGGCCGGCGCACCATTATTCATTCTAAACTTCTATCTTAGTAAATGAGGATCGGCTTGGTGAGCTACTCTATCGGGTACGTCGCTCTAGTAGCTTTCTTGTATCTAGGACTCCAAGAGTATTTTGAGGATCATCAAAGCGCTTTGTACGTAATCGCCGCGATACTACTCATAACCTTCCTCGTCTCCGCGATACTACTTTTCTCAGATATGCGCACCATCGGAGATAAGACCTTGTTCTTATCGGCCGTATTGATCTCTCTAGCTACCGCGATCTCGATGGTAGAGATCAAGTACGGGATCGTTATAGGGTTAATCGGGTTCTTACTAACTCATGTAGCCGGATTATACGTAGGTTATCAACAGAGAGAGGTCGCGCTTATCATAGGGTCCATAGTAGGGCTCCTGTTCTTATTATCCTTCGCGCTCGACGTGATGAGCGTCCTAGCTATATTAGGCATAATAATGGTGGTCACGTATCCCGTAGGCTTAATACAAATAGCCCTCAAGCGAGCGGAGTTTTTGTTCTCCTACGCGAATAAGGCTACTAGCTCGCGAAGATAAAAGTTATAGCGAAGAGTGAGACGAATGGATCTAGAAGAGCTAAGAAAACTAATCTTAAAATGCGAACGTTGTCACCTGCGCAAGAACGCTAGGGCTCCGGTTCCGGGAGAAGGGCGCGAAGGAGCTAAGATGATGCTCGTGGGTGAGGCGCCCGGAGCGAAGGAAGACGAACTCGGAAGGCCCTTCGTGGGGCGCGCGGGTAGGTTATTGAGGTCCTCCCTAAAGATTTTAGGGATACCTGAGGAGGACGTATACATCACAAACGTAGTAAAATGTAGACCTCCGATGAATCGCACGCCTACGCTTTCCGAGATGAGGACGTGTGGTAGGCGGCTAGAAAAAGAGATTCTTATAGTAAAACCTAGAGTAATCGTC
>JAMOTR010000066.1 GCA_027068385.1 Candidatus Heimdallarchaeota archaeon | reverse complement strand
ATCGGGGGAGGGACGAGCGGATAGAGTATCAGAAACAAAAGCTCGTTGAACTCGTGAACGATCCGGCCACCCGCTTCGTGAACACTCTTCTAGCTAAGAGAATACCGGAGGGAGAAAGCGCTGAGGAAATAATAGAACAATTAGAGGCTCCTTCGGGCGTAGGGACTCCCGCGATATATTCTACTAATCGGCCCCTTGTGTTCGATGCCGTTTTGAATAGGATGCACATCCCCATTAAGTTCTACACGGAAGTACCTACGTCCGGAACCACGTTCAAGAAGATCATATATCAACCGGCTACGTACCTCCTCGACCGCATGTCCGCGTTATACAGGATCGCCATGAAGTATGATATAAACATCTCACCGAAAAACCCCGTAATCGCTCCAGTCTATACTTTCGAATATGCTGAACATAAAGGACCCATTAAAGGCCGTACACGACGTAACGGAGATCAAGAGGGGCATCGATGATCCTAAGAAACGGGGAGAGGTAGACTTCATAGCCGCTATTACGTCTTACCTAGAGCTCGCTTTAGAACGCGGATTGAAGATAGCTGAGGGAGCGACTATAATATATACGGGAGAACCGATGCCCGAGTTCCTAAAGAAGAAGTTAAAGGAGTTAGACGCTAAGATCTTCGGAATATACTCAGCGGCCGAAATGCGGGTGATCGCTGCGGGAATGGAAGGGCGCTTAGAGATAGCTCCCGAAACCGCTTTCATGGTACTGCAGGAGTTCGATCCCGTGAACCTCACGTTATCCGAGCCGAAGAACATACGGGAAGCGGACTTTAAAGAGTTCTCTAGGATATACTTCACGCCTCTAACTTCGCCCACCGTGTTCAACGTAGATATAGGCGACATGGTAAAGCTCGGTGAGCCGATTAATGGTATACCCACGATATCCTACGTCATTAGGGCGAACGCTTACGTGAGAAACTATGAGATCGGGGACGCTGAGCGTAAGGACGAGCCGAACGCTTACTTGGGTAAGGTAAACGGATTCGTGTCTCCTTATCTTAGGGTGGGCATCTTCATGATCCCTATAACGATCTTAGACCAAGTGATCAACACGATAGCCCCTAAGACCCGCTTCGTAGCTATAGCCGATTCTAACACGAGAAAGTTCCACATATACACGGAGGGAGAGATTTCGCTTAAGGAGTTCCTAGAGACTATATTAAGTAGGGAAGATCGGGCTCAGGGAGTAGAGTATCTAGTGAAGTCTAGGGATCCGGAGAAACACATAGAGATCATACATTGCCCCGAGCTCGTGGAGGCTCATCGGACTAACGGAAGGCGCAAATCTTATGCGGGGATAGTAGTTAAGGAACGGGTAGAAGGTCCCTACGAAGTGTGTAAGTAAAAATTTTATTCTTCTATCGGCACCCGCTTCACACCGTATTCTATTAAGCCGCGCCTTCCCGCACGTATACGCCTCAACGTAGCGCGCACGCGCATCCCCGTACGTATCTTATCTAGGTCCACGTCCGCGAGTTGTCCCAATACCCTTACCTTCTGCCCGTCCACGTCCAACTCTATGATCGCTATAGCGTAAGGAGCGTATTTTTCGTAACCTTTAGGAGGGTTCCTAACTACCGTCCGCGTCACCACGCGCCCCTCGCGCGGCAGCTCTATCTCCTCTATCTCCCGAGAGCCACACTCGCAGCGCTTCCTAGGAGTATAGAAGACGCGCCCGCACTTCTTACATCTCCATCCTACGAACGCGTTACGGTATTTTACCTCGCGCCGATAGCGAGGGGGGAAAGTTCCTTCTATGATTCCCATATACATCACCTCCTCAATACGAATACGCTTACGGTCGATCCGGTCCCTCCTATTCCCTGAACTACCGCTACCTCTCCTCCGGGGGACTTCCGAGGAGCCTTCTGTAGTAGGTTGAGATACGCCTCACCCACTCCGTATACCGTAGTGGATCCTACCGGATGTCCTCTAGCCTTAAGCCCTCCTCCTAAGTTAGCCGGTAAGCTGCCGTCGCGCGATATTACTCCTTCGTCTATGAGCTTCCGCCCCTCTCCTTTCTTAGCGAACCCTAAGTCCTCGAGGGCTAAGACGGCCATAATCGAGAAGGCGTCGTGTATCTCGATCAGATCTACGTCCTTCGGTTCTATCTTAGCCTGCTTATAAGCTCTTTCGCGCGCCCTGAGGGTGGCCTTTAGAGTATCTAGTTCATCGCGTTCGTGTAGTGCGAGCCTATCCGTCGCTAGCGCGGCCCCGGCTATCTTTACGTATTCTAGACCTAACTCCTTAGCTTTCTCGGGAGTAGTTAGTAACACAGCGGCGGAACCGTCCCCGATAGGGGCGCACTCGAATATCGTAAGGGGATCCGCCACGATCGTAGAGTTTAACACTTGCTCGAGCTTTACGGGGCGCCTGAACTGAGCCCGTGGATTATCGACGGCATTCTGGTGCATATAAACGCTCCGCTTAGCGAACGCCTCACGCTTTGGCTTATACTTATCTAAGTAATAGCGCATCATCAACGCGTTCAAGGCTACGAAGGAGGCACCGAAGTACGTCTCGTATTCCTGATGAGCGGCTTCAGCGAGTATGCTCGTCGTCTGATTATTCGGGGTGTCCGTCATCTTCTCTACCCCGGCCGCCACTACAACGTCGTAAGCTCCCGAGGCTACGAGGTGATAAGCGGTCCGTACGGAAGCGCCTCCGCTCGTACACGCGGCCTCTACGCGTATCGCGGGTATCCCAGAGAGTCCTACATAGTCGGCTAAGTAAGCGCCTAGGCTCGCTTGACCGACGAACTCGCCCGCGGACATGTTTCCCACAACGAGAGCCTCGATCTCCTTCGGGTCTATCTGAGTATTATCGATGAGCATCCTAAAGGCCTCAGCGAAGATGTCCCCTATTCTATCGTTCCGTCTCTCACCTATCTTCGCGAAACCGGCTCCCGCTATTACTACCTCCCTCATACTCCATCACCTCAATCCATCACTAGTATTCCCCTATACCTCGCGTAGGTTCCGTAATCTATGTACTTAGCCCTATTTAGATACCGATCTACGGATTTACCTATGCTCTTTACTTCGGTTATGCGATCCTTCACCACGATGGAGAACGCGTCGCTACCGGCTCCCGAACCGAAGGAGGCCGCTAGGATCTTATCCCCCGGATTAGCCTTATCCAAGGCGCGCGCTATTCCTACTAACGTGGACCCCGAGTAGAAGTTGCCGCACTTACGTACGATATCGAGGCTCACTACGCGGGACAAGTCCTTGATCCCTAAACGCCTCGCAACGTTCCTCACGAACTTTCCGTTTGGGGAGTGGAAGGCGAACCGGTCGTATTCGTTAATGTCCCTACCGAGCTTTTCGAGCAAGAGCTTTACGGAGTTTATAATGTGGTGGAAGTAAGCGGGTTCTCCGGTAAAGCGCACTCCGTGTTCAGGATATGGCGCCCCCTGGCGGCGCCGGAAGTCGGGCGTGTCGGTAACGTAAGACTCTACCCGTTCTATCTCCGCGATGGCCTTCGAATCTCCTTTAGGGCCCAATACGTAAGCCGCCCCTCCGGCCGCAGCCGTGTATTCTAAAGGATCGCTAGGCCTTCCTTGAGCGGTATCAGCGCCTATCGCTAAGCCGTACTTAATAAGACCGGCGTTAATGAGGCCTATAACGGCCTGTATAGCTTCTGTTCCGGCTTTACACGCGAACTCAAAGCTCGCGGCGCGTAGGTGTTTAGGGTTTAATCCAAGAGCTGAGGCTAGGATCGTCCCGGTAGGCTTCACGGCATAAGGATGGGACTCTGAACCGACGAAGACCGCTCCTATGAGACTCTTATCTATCCCCGCACGTTCTATAGCCTGCATCGCGGCCTCGAAGGCTATCGTGGCGGTATCTTCGTCGGGGCCGGGGACGCTCTTCGATTCCACCAGAAGACCTAGTTTTACCCTATCGGGATCTTGGCCCCACACCTTAGCGATCTCTTCCGCTTTTATTCTATAACGCGGTATATATGCTCCGTAACCTAAGATCGAGGCTATCACGATCGATAAGCCCGCTCGATAAATAAATACAAATTGGTGAAAAATCGCCTTCTTTTACGCATTGGGACTATGATAAGGACCGCTAAGATCGCCACTATCATCGATATGATTCCGAGGGTGATGTTCCTTGCCTTCGTGTAGTGAACGATTACTTCCGACTGATCGGGTCTTATGGTGGTGATGTATTCGTCGCTTCCATATGGCGTATCAAATATGATCCTAAGGTTCATTTCAATTTTAAGTGAGAATTTTTGGTGGGGCCCGCCGGGATTCGAACCCGGGACCACGGGCTCTGGAGGCCCGCGCTCTTCCAGGCTGAGCTACGGCCCCCTATAATTGTTTGATAGGAAGACGAAAATATTATTTCTAAAGCCCCCGCTTTAATCCCACAATAAAAAGGAAACATACAACTATTCTTTAGGACGCTCTTATATGCCCGAAGACCCGTTAATGATCTTCCATAAGACTAGTATTCGCGCTTTGTGCGACGTATTCGACGATTCTCTCTTAGTGTTATTTAAGATAGCTTACGAGAGATCGGGCTTAGACGCGTCGAAGGTGGCCGCGCTTATAAAATATTTGGACGACGAATCGTGCTTAAAGCCCGATAGAATAATCGGAGACGCTAAGCCCGGTAGGTTATCTAAGGAAGATGTACGGAGGTTCTCGATGGAGTTTCTAAGAGCGGCCGAAGAAGTATTAGGGCCT
>JAMOTR010000065.1 GCA_027068385.1 Candidatus Heimdallarchaeota archaeon | reverse complement strand
AATCCGGCGGAATCAGTTCAAGGACGGTCTCGATAGAGCCGTATACATCACTACAGCCGTAGAGCGGGATGGGAGCTTGAGCGGCGCGAGGACGCGTGAGGCTATCTCTCGGGGAAAAGTACGTGGAGCCGCTAAACACGTCACCGTGCCGGGGGAGGCTACCGTACTAGTCCCTCTATTAACTCGGTACCTAGTGAAAAAACTCGCCTCCTCTTGAACGCGTAAAACGCGGCCGCGATTAGAGCCACGAGTATAACGAACGCGATGAAGGTCCGAAATCCTACGTTTTTAGATCCCTCTAACGACCGAGAGCTCTCTCCAGGGGCCGTTCCCGGATTCTCAGGCTCTTCCCCTAGGCTCACGAACACCGTTTTATAACCATATCCAGGCTCGTAGAAGCTTATCGTGAAGTTTTCGTCGCGCGGTATCACGCGGTATTCTCCGGGTCCTATTAGCTCGACATCAGCGCCTTCCACGGAGACGTACGTGACGTTTATCGGGTTACCTTCGTTATCGCGCACGTAGAAGTAGAAGATCCGGGAATCGTTCTCGTATACGGGCTTATAAGTGACGTTAAGCCGGCGCTTTAAGGAGGCGTTATGGACGAGAGTTAGTAGGACGTCGAGGTTATAATTAGGATCCACGAGCCTCTCCGTGGATACGATCAGAGCCTTTCCTCCGTTATCGTTCTCTATCATGGACGCTAGCTCGTGTCCGTCCCCTATGATAAGAGGCGCGTGGTACGGGGTTTCGACTATAAGATAAGGAGCCTCCGTAACGTTCACGGTCACGTTTCCGAACCGCTTTGTAGCGGTAACGTTAGTATAGTTCATTACGGGCCCTAGGGTCACGAAGAACCTCTTCGACCGGTTACCCGCTATGCCTATGAATGATCCTCCCCTATCGTACCGCTCATAAGTCATGTTGAGCAAGGTCGAGTTGATGTATTCGCCCACGAGTAAAGCGTCCGCCTTATAGGCCGTGATTTCTTCCGTGGAGTTCACGGGATACGCGACGTAGTTGTGCTTCCGTAACGTCTCGACGAGGCTCTCGGAAATATTTAGGTATCCTATTACGATACCTTCGTCGGAAGCCAGGCGGAGTATTCCGGAGTGCTCGTATATTGGGGTACCGTTTATCCGAGTCACGGATATGTTATAGACGAATACGCCCCGTTTCCCTCCGAAGTCCGTGGCTGGGAAGAAGTAGGCCTTCTTATAATTATCGTAGTTCAACACGAGCGTAGTAATCTGAGACATGTTCGCGTACCGATAGACGTAAATCTTTACGGATATGTCGTTATCGCTCTTGTAGTAAGGCTCTAAATCGAACGTAGAGGCGTTTACGACGTATATCGTGAACGCGGCTCCCGGTGGAGTTACGGCTAGGGACGGTATCTCATATCCCTTCACGGCCGGATAGGGTATGCGATAGAGGGTCCTATAGATCGCGCCGAATAGCCCCTCGTTTTCCGTGGCGTTTAGTATCTCTTCGTCTATGAGCACGATCCGACCATCCCTCTCTTTCTTATACAACGCGAACGCGGTTTCGTTACACTGAGATCCGTTATACCGGCCGGGTATGAGTACTCTCTCTTTGGAGAACGTGGCGTTGAATAGCGTTCCTTTAGCTATTATGTGATCTACACCTACACTCCGGGCGGAGAACGGCAACTTAGTTATGTTCACGTATTCTTCTACGTAACCCTGAACGCTCACCCCGAAGTACTCGAGCCGATCGTCGTAGATATAATCCTTAGAGTACAAGATAATCACTAAAGCCCCTCTACTAGCGATCTTCTTAACCTCCTTATATGTAGTCGAGTTCCGATCCATAGGGGCCACGATGAGGCTCCGCGCGTCTTTAGGGACGCTGGTGAAGTTCTCCGCGATTGTGTAATTAGAGGTCTTAGAGGTGAGATAGGACCGAAAGGCGTATCCCGATAGATCCCCGTAGACATATACGTGAGTCTCGCCTTGAGGTATTATAGGCGCCGCGGGTAAGAGTATAGCGGCTATAAGGAGCAAAGCGATGATCTTCCTCATATGAGTATCCGCCCAAAAGTACGACTTTCTTTCTTTCTAAACGACGATGTTTAAACGCATACCTAAAAATTCGCTCAAGCTCGACGCGTAGTACCTTTTTTAGGAACTCTATCGTCTCCTCCTTCGATATGCGATGCTTAGAGCCTACCTTGCTCCTAGCCCTCCTACGGCGCTCCACGCGATATCCGGGCCTCTCTAGCTTCACGTGAACGTCGAACCCTATGATACCGAGCTCAGGGTCGTACTTTACCCCGGGTATGTCGATGTGCTCCGATAGGCCGAAGGAGAAGTTACCGTTACCCACGGCCCTATAGCGTATCCTACGATCCACGGCCTCAAGCACGCGATCTAGGAAGAGCAAAGCCTTATCGCCGCGTAGCGTCACGATAGTCGCCATGGGCATCCCGCGCGAGATTCCGAAGTTCTTAATGGTCCTCTTCGCGCGCCTCACCGCGGGCTTCTGTCCGGTTAGCCTCTCTAGGATCTTCATCGCCTTCTCTAGCTTCTCTCCCGAGGCTCCTACGGAACAGTTTATCACGACCTTCTCGATCTTTATAGCCCTCATGGGGTTAGAGAATCCCCTCAGGTACTCCCTATAACGCTCCAACACTTCGGATGATTCTCTCATGGGTTCTGAGGACGACGTCGCCATCCTCCTCACCTCTCGGAAGGCTTATTATAGGCTTCTCGTGTCCTATGACGAACACGTACTGTTCTCCGGTACGTAATATCCTACCGTCGGGAAGCTCTAGTTCTACGTATCCGCGATCGCGAGGCATGTGCTCGATCGTCTTTAAGATACCGTGATACCCCATGTTACGTCCCCGCTCGATGAGCACGTAATTTCCGGGCTCCAGCGGTAGAACGTCTATGAGCTTCTGTTCGGGAATCTCATATACTACGCTCCGACGACGCTTCACGCGATCCTTTTCTTCGGGAGGGAGCACGAAGTTGCGGCCGTCGTGAGTCGTGATCTGAATCCTTCCGCCCTTGATCGTCTTCTTCACCTTAATCTTACCGACCTTGATCTTAGCCTCCTCTTCGGGTATCTTATGTAATATGAAGTGCATGTTATACCGCGGCATTACGCGATAGTGCACGTTCTCGGGGACGAACGTGATCACGTCCATCGATCCTACGGGGAACTTGCGGTCGTACACGGGACGACCGTCCACGAGTACGTATCCCCTACGTAATATCGCGCGGACCTCGCGCATCGTCTCGGCTATTCCGAGCATGTCGCGTAAGATCAAGGCGATCGGTATGCTCCTATCTATCGGGTGAGGTCCGGGCCTAGAACGAACTACCCGAACTCCGTGCCTAGCCTTTCTCGGGATCCTCCGTATACGCGGAGCCGCTAAACGCTTCATGTGCCTCTTACCTTTAACGGTCATGATTCGGACCGCGGAGCCTACTTTTCTATTTCTTGTACCTTTTTCCGATCTCTTTATACCTCGATCCTCCCGTCGATCACGAAGTTTATTGAAGAAGGGTAAAACGTATCCCTCAGGACCCGCGCTACTCATCATAAATCAGATAGGGAGACTCTCATCATTCAAAATAAGTTCTTAAGAGGAAAAATATAAAAGTAGTCGGGAGAAGGGAAAGTAATATTTATTTGTCCCCTCATACCGCCGCGGCATATGATCGTAGTCCCCATCCGTAATAAACGTATAGAAGTCCCTCAGATGGGAGTAAGCGTACATAAACTCCTCTAAGTTCACCGCCTCGTCCACTACGAACACCCATAGCCCCCTAGACTTAGCCGCGTATAGAGCTTCTAACACGACGCTTACGTACTCCTCGTCCACGGGCTCTCCCATGTAGAAATATACGACTTCGCGGAGGATCCCGTCCACGTTCAGGTCGTACGCGTATCTCAAAGCCGACCCTATGTTTACCACGACTTTTAACCCTATGGAATGGGCGTAAACGGTAACGTTCTCTATAGCATATACGAACCTCTCATACGCGTCCGGATACTCATCGAGCCGATAGACGTAATAGTCGGCCAAGTCGAGGAACGCTCCGTAGAAGCCCCGAGACTTAGCGAGATCTATCCGCTCGTACATGATCCTTAGCCGCCCGGGATCCCGAACCTTCACGAAATACTGATGCTCGTTCCGAGGGGTGACGTTACCGAGGAAGCTCGGTGGGTTTTCGTACCGCGAAGAGTTCCGATACCGCCTGTAGTCCTCGGCGGTGGCGAAGTCCACGTAACAGAAGCTCTTTGGGGCTATCGGAGGACTCTCGAAGCCCTCTAGGAACGCGAACTCCACGTTCTTAACCGCATTAGGGTCTACGTTCACGTACCGTACGACGAAGTCCGGGCTAAAATGGGAGGAGTAAAGAACGGGGAAAGGGACGATAAGGGCGAGTATAAAGAGAGGCTTGATCATTCAACACGGTCTTCGCTCACTAATCGAATCGCGCTCAAAAACCTCCTATAAGTCCTTTATTTATGATCGAGGTCTTCCTCATCCGGCTCTCCGTAATCATCATATCTTTTCTTATAGGATCCCTATCGAAGCACGAGGGAATCCTAGTAGAGTCCTCATTCGCCCTCCTCTCCCTCTTCTTCGGGTATTACGTATATCATATAGAGCTCGAGCATGAGGTATCCTTCGAAGCCATATCGACGTTCTCGCTCTTCGCGTTTCTCCTCTTCGTCCTATTCCTCGCACAATCTAAGTTATTTAAAATACCCGAGCGGAGTCCGACTTTCC
>JAMOTR010000064.1 GCA_027068385.1 Candidatus Heimdallarchaeota archaeon | reverse complement strand
GGAGCGGGAGAATATACTTAAGGAAATCCCCGAAGTCGAGAAGGCGATACCTATATACGCTAAGGTGGAAGCGGACTTGGAGAAGATAGCCGAAGCGGCCGCTGAAGTAGCGAAGAGGTTCATAAAGCCCGAAGATACGTTCGCGGTCCGTTGTGTGAGGCGCGGAAAGCATAACTTCACGAGCGTAGACGTGGAAGTAAAGGCGGGGGAGAGGGTAAAGGAAGCCACGGGGGCTTCCGTGGATCTTACGCGCCCGAAGCGGGTAGTATGGGTAGAGATATTCCACAACGAAGCATACATAGGGGTCTCTCCGGATCAGAAGCGGGGTTACAAAAGAGGGAAAAAGAACGTAGTGAGCGTCTTAAGGAAGATCTCCGTGATACAACTCCCCTATTTAGGCTCGGGCGCTAGGGAGATGGGAATAAGGATCGGGCGCGCCGCACAGACGTTCGAGATCGGGGAGCTCGTCATAGCCCCGATGTATTATGCGGACGCTGAGGAGTTCGAGGAATTCTTAAGGGGAGTCCTACGCGGCCGTCGGACGAGGCTTCAGGTACAGAAGAGGACCTATCATCGCGAGGTTCGCGTGGTACCTATAAGGGTGTTCGACCTATACCGCACGCTTCGCGATCGCATGGGTGAGCCTATAATTATTACCTCCGCTAAGGGTAAGCCTATAGACGAGGTAGCCCCGACGATCGCTGAGATACTAAAGAAGTACGACCGCGTTAACGTCTTCATAGGTTCTCGCGAAGGTATACCTACGGGTACCTTCCGCTTCGCCTCTGTGATCGTGGACTTCTTCCCGGGCGTGACGTTCTCTACCGAATTCGGTATACCCGCTGCGGTTACGGCTCTAGTACACGCTTATCTAGAACACGCGTGATAGATTTTTGGTGTTGAATGTATGAGACCATGCGTCCGAAGAAGAGCGAGTTCACTAAGTGGATCGAATACGTGCTCCGTGAAGCGCGCATAGCCGATTACACGTATCCGGTGAAGGGTTGCGGGATACGGCTCCCTTACGGTCAAAAGATTCGTCTGGGCGTGATCGAGCTAATGAGGAGGATATTGGAGGAAAACGGAGTAGAGGAAGTATATTTCCCCACGCTTATACCGAAGAGCGTATTTGAGCGCGAGAAGGAGTTCATAGAGGGTTTCTCGGGGGAGACTTATCGGGTGACTCATGGCGGTAAGGAAAAGCTCTCGGAACCCTTAGCTTTAAGACCTACGAGCGAGACGGCCATGTATCGGGTGTTCTCAAAGCGGGTGAAGAACCCCGGAGATTTACCTATACGCATACGGCAGGTCGCTAACGTGTTCCGTTATGAGACGAAGCAGACCAGGCCTCTGATTCGCGTGCGCGAGATCACTACGTTCATCGAGGCTCATGAGGCGTTCGCTACGCGCGATGAGGCTTATGAGGCGTTCGTTAAGGCGATAGAGGCGTATAAGAGATTCTTCGATTCCTTAGGTATACCCTATGTGATCTCCGTGAGACCCGATCGGGACAAGTTCGCGGGGGCGGATATGACCGTTGCGTTCGATACTGTGATGCCCACGGGACGCTCGTTACAAATAGGTACCGTACACTTCTTGGGTCAGAACTTCTCTAAGGCCTTTAACATCTCTTGGGGTACCCCTGAGGGTAAGAAGGAATACGCTCGGCAGATATGTTACGGAATAAGCGAGCGCGTGATCATGTCGATAATCGCGATACACGGGGACGATTACGGCTTGCGTTTACCCTCGTTAGTGGCCCCTAAGAAGGCTATAATAATACCTATATTCGGGAAGAAAGGAGCCTATAAGGAGGTCGTCGAGAAGTATTCCCTAGAACTCTCTGAGGAGTTTGGGATACCCGTAGACTTAACCCCCGAGACCCCCGGATCGAAATATTATTTATATGATCTCTTGGGCGTCCCCGTGCGCATAGAAGTGGGTAAGAAGGAAGCCGACGAGGGGACCTTAACGATAAAGCTCAGGGCGATGAAGGGGCGTATTAGGATCAAGAGGGACGAGTTCGACCTCGATAAGCTCCTCAAAATGAACGATGAGGAACTATCGAGACAAGCGAGGGAGCGGTTTGAGGGTATGCGTGGCGGCCCTATGAGCTTCCGGGAGGCGATCGACCGCATGTACGACGAATACGGGCGCTTTAGAGGAGGAATTTATGACGTGTACGCAACGGAAAAGGAGGCTAGGAAGTATAGCGAGTACGTGGACGTATTAGGGAAACCTCGGGGTTCTGACGAAAATATCGTACGCATCGCTAGGTCTTACCGATTTTTGTACACTACGAAGCGCAGCTCTTTCTTCGTCCCCTCGTTTAATACTCCGTAATATACGGGAGACCCCACATCATGATAAGGTCCTAGAACGGCCGATATCCGCCTCGCGTCCGTAACCTCTAAGAACTTATACCGCGCGTCCAGACCCTTCCTTAACATCTTACCCCTAGGGGGATCCGAGGCTACGTGTTTTACCCCTTTAATGATACCCTTAGTAGAATCGCCCAAAACGAGCTGAGGCCTCGCATGATAGAAGTGTTCGAAGTTCTTCATCGTCCCTTCTAGCGCCCTCTTTCTCATATCTATTCCTATAGGTTTAGCCCCTACATCGTAAGCCTCTAAGAGTATTGAGCCGAAGCCGCAGAACGGGTCCAAGAGCCGTTCTCCTGGGGGGACGCGGGAGAGATTAACGAGAAAGCGGGAGAGGTAAGGGTCCAACGTAGGGGGATCATGGACCGGTCTATTAGCGGGCTTTCTCTTATATAAGAACCTTCTCCCTGTGGGTAAGCGACGCGTCGCCACGAAGATCCCGTCGGGGGTGGAGATCACGAACGTCCTTTCTTTAGCTTTAAGATCCACGCTCGCCCCTAAGGACTTCACGATCTCTAACGCCTCCTTCACTTCTATTCTCCTTCCTCCTATCCTCACGCGCTCTACTAGATACGTACCAGAGAGTTCTCCTTCAATCCCAGGCCCGTGTATTACTTCGTACACGTAATGAGCCATCGCGAGCCTATAGGATACCTCCTTAGGGTTATCCGTATCGATTAAAGCGTAACGTTTAGTACACTTCAAGATCCTACCGGGAAAAACCTCCAACACGGCCCTTATCTCTTCACACCGATCCCCTATGATGGGTTTAGGTATATCCCCAGAGATCTCTACGAGCCGCATTATATCTTTATCGCCTTAAGTATATCTTTAGCGACCGAGATCTTCGTATAGGCGTTCAATACGGTATCGGTAGACGCTATAGAATCGGCTTCTATGCGCCGATAAGCGTTATCTACGAAGAGGCCGTGTATCACTAACACGTGTACCGAAGAGGCTTGATCGCGCACGATCTTGATCGCGTTTTCCATAGTTCCCCCCGTGGATATTATATCGTCTACGATCACCACGTTCCTTCCCCTAGCGTCAATCTCGCCTTCGGTGATGATTTCCCCAGTCTCACGGTCGCGATATTTCTTTAGGAAAGCGAAGTCGAAGCCGTAGGCCTTAGCGATCCTCTCCACGAGCTCGGAGCGTCCGAAGTCGGGTGATACTAATAATGGGTCGGAAACGTTACGAGAGATCCGCTCACCGAGCGTCTCGTGGACGTATATGGGCTTCGCGATATTATGTAAGGCCTCTATAGAATGGGGCTCTACGACGAATATCTCTGAAGCTCCCGCGTATTTTATCGCCCTCACGATCGCCCTGGAGCTCACGGCCTCTCCGGATAAGAATTTACGGTCCTGCCTGGCGTACGCTAGATAAGAGATAACGACGATGGGTTCATCGAGCGCGTCGACCATCTCTAGGATCTCGACAAGAGAATCGTTCTGATTAGGGAACATAGAGGCTAGTACGATTCCCTCATCGACGGGTTCTAGGAGCCTAAAGTATATCTCCCCATCCGGAAAGCGCTTCCGCTTCACGCGAGCTATGGGAATACCTAGCTTTAGGGCTAAATGATAGGCGTTCTTATGCGTGACTATCTTCATCTAATACGATCGATAAGAACAAAAGGAGTTTATTCCGGTAGCTTCCGCCTCTTAGCCTTCTTCACCAACTTCTTTAACTTCTTATATGAAGATATTAGTTCGCGCACGTCCTTCTCGCTCGTCCCTGATCCTATCGCAATTTCACGTATGCGACGACGGGATATCTTCTTAGGATCCTTCTTTTCCTCTTCCTTCATCGAGTCGAGTATGTACCTCCGACGCTTCACCTTCTCCTCAGCGATCTTTTCGAAGTCCTCAGGAAGCTTGGGACCGAGTCCGAGCATGCCCTTTATGCGTCCGAATACGCCGCGGTCCATAGAGCTCAACACTTGAACCATGTCCTCTAGTGTGAACTTCCCCGAGAGCACGCGCTTCATCGCGTCCTGCGCGGAGGCTTCCTCTATGGCCCTCGTAACGCTCTCGGCTATATCGCGAATATCGGGTATTCCTACAAGCCTAGCGACGAACTTACCCGGATCGTATTCCTCGAGGTCGTTGATTTTTTCACCTACCCCTATGAACTTCACCTTAGCCCCAGTAGCTACGGCCGCGGAGATCGCTCCTCCTCCCTTAGCGGATCCGTCGAGTTTTGTGATGATGATGGAGCCTATAGGCGTAGCCTCAGCGAACGCCTTAGCTTGATCGTAAGCCGCTTGTCCTATAGTACCGTCGATCACCAGGAGTATTTCATCCGGCTTTATGGCCTCAGAGATCTTCTTCATCTCCTCAATCAACCCGCGCTCTTCCTTGTGCCTCCCCGCGGTATCTACTATGACCACGTCGACCCCTTTCGACTTAAAGTACTCTACCCCCTTC
>JAMOTR010000063.1 GCA_027068385.1 Candidatus Heimdallarchaeota archaeon | reverse complement strand
TATTCGTGAGGCCGCTCCGGCCGCGGTTCCACTATGAAGTCGGGAGGATCTTGATACCGCGATGAGTTCCGATACCGCCTGTAATCTTCAGCCGTTCCGAAGTCCACGTAACAGAAGCTCTTTGGGGCTATCGGGGGTGATTCGAAACCGTCTAGGAAAGCTATTTCGACGCTCAATGAGGATAGCTCTGAGGGATCTACGTTCGTATACCACACGACGAAGTCCGGCTTGTAATAATAGGTGCCTAAGTATATCAAGGGAGTAATGAGTAAAACCATAACGAGGGCGAAAAGACGCTTGCGTTTCATGACGCTCCGGATTAAAAAGAGAACAAAAATCACATCACTAGGGAGCGCATGAGCACTCCGTTAGCGATCTTGTATCCCTTCTTTATAGCTATTCTATAAGCGGCCTCGAAGACCGTGTGGACGGGATAGTTGTTCTTGGAGGCGTATTCTAAGATGTTTACGGAACCTTTCTCCTCTATCGTCTTCTCGATATCCTCCATGATCTTCTGAACTACGCTCTCGTTTACGGGGGCGACGCCCTTAAGTCTTAGTCCTAGTATTAGGAATCCTAACCGCACGAGTATTCCTCCTATACCTATAAGGAGTAATAGAGCGCCTATAAGTATCAGCGTAGGACCTACCCCAGGGTCTATGAACACGCGCTTTAGGTTCTTAGTGCGGGTACCTATTAGAAGGAGTCCTATGAACTCTAAGATACCTCCGAGGCCTATGACGCCCACACCCGCTTTGAAGTTTACTAAGGACACCGCCGCTCCGATGAGACCGAACACGGCTCCGACGAAGAGCAAGGTATAACCGGTGGGTAATCCCTGCAGATCATATACTACCTTACTCAAAGAGGTGCTCGCGTCGCGCATTACCCGAGTAGAATAGAGCATCAGGAACGTAGATATAAGCACTAGTATGAGGCCGACATAAGTAACGCTAGATACTTCCTCGGTCCCCTCGAGCAACGCGTTGTATATCGCGGATTCGGCTAGAAGAAGGCCTATCGCGGAGATTATCTGAGCGGTGGAGTATATTAGGGCGCCTAGTCCCATCCTATGTATATTATCTACGAACGACATTATATCCAGGTTCTCTTAGGTTTTTATTTTATTATATTAGAGAAACCGCATATTTTGTTTGTATTTTGTTATAACAAAAATCACCTTATAAGGACTATCGTATCGCTATCCTTAGGGGATATCATCAAGCGCCGGACGCTTTTTCCTCCTACGTGCCGCTCACCGTATTCGAACACTCCTTTAATATCGTCCGGAGGCTCCTGTAACGCATAGGGCCCGTCGTGTTCTAGCTTAGCTTCAGCGACGCGGAGCGAGTAGTAGTATTTCTTATAATCCCCGGAGTATATCGCCACTTCTCCGTCTAATATAGCGGAGGCTACGTCGTCCTCAGTAAACTTATCCTTAAGGCTCCTCCGCTTCTTACGGCCGCCGTTGAGGAACAGATAAACCGTTATGGGGTTCTCGTACCGTCTAGCCCGTATGTACCTCTTAGTGGCCGGAACGTTCTTGAACGCGTGAGCCCGAAGGAACGCTACGAGGTCGCCTTGATTCACTTTAGCCTTCTCAGCTAGGTAGCGTAACGCGGGCGAAGTAGAGGAGAACGGGGCGTCTAGAGGGTTCTCCTTAATGTATTTCTTGAACTTCTGAAGCTTACCCCGCGTGGTCTTATGAGACTTCAAGTGCTCTAATATCGCCTCCTGAAGCTCCTCGAAGCTCTCATAATCGCGTAGAAGGCCATAGCTTTCTAGTTCCTTACGTAGGTTTTCGGTGAGGTTTCCCGATTTTATCTTCTCGTATACTAGATACCGGTTATGACGCCTCATATGGAAAAACGTGTAAGATGTTTATAGATCGCTACACCTCGCCTCCGCACGATCACGTACTTGTTCGCTACCTTTACCTTATAACCCTTCTCCGCGAGCCTATTCTTGATCTCCTCTTGGCGCTCCTTAAGGAACTCTCTCATCTCCTCCTCCGTTAAGTTTAACCCGAAGCTCTTGTTCGCTATGGAGGCGATCGTCGATATCCTCGGCCTCACGCTCTGCTTACCCATCGTTCTGATCTCTTCGGCCCTCTTCAGGAGATAATTAATGATCTCATTCAAGATCCTCTCCGCTTCCTCCTTCGCCTCCTTAGACTCCGCTATCTCCTTAGATTTCGATATCACGCTCCTTATGATCTTCTTTATAGGATCGTTCTCCGCCAAGCACGCGTTCATATAGTCGAAGAACGAGACGTTATCCGCGGTGGACACGTAAGAGATCTTCCTCGGTAATTGTATCACCTCAACGTTCTCCCTTTTTAAGTTCCTTACCAGATCCGGATCGTACCTCTCGTGGAACACGAAATACACTAACGCGTCGTGAGTCTCCAAGAACGACTTGTATTGATCCATGCTTATCTTCGCCCTACCGGCGCTCGTCTTTACCTCGATCCCTATACGTAGGACCTTTAATACTTCTTCACCCGCCTTCACGGCTAGCTCTAGCGTCACGTCCGGCCCGTGCTTCTCGCCCGCGATCACGTTCACGCGCTCGAGCATGTATACGTTCTTAGCCACGACGTACTTCGGAGGGGAATAATGGTAAGCGAAGTACTTCCTAACGTAAGACTCGAGCTCCTTTTCGACGAGTCCCTGATCGAACATTACGCCTTCGCGAACGGCTAGCGTGGCGAAGTTAAACGCTCTAGGAGGGACCCTATCGAACATCTCGCGTTCACTCATGAGCTCCCTCTTCACGTCCTCCAGCGAGACGCCCTCCTCGATCTCTACGATCCTTATGTTCCTATTTAGGAGGAACTCGTTGATCTCCTTACGTATCCCGGGCGACTGCAGGTCTATCCTCTCCACGTCCCCTATCGATATCGCCCCTCCGGACTCCCTTATGATCGTGTCCACAACCTCGGGCTCCTTCACGACGAGCACTATCGGACGGTCCCTCTCCGCATAAGACCTCACGATCATCCCCGCCTTCCTCTCCACGTCCTCCTTTAGTAGCTCGAAGGCCCTGTCTAGCTCGTCTAAGAAGAGACCGTCGAACGCTAACGGGTCATCCTCCTTTAATAGTTCCTCGAGCGTCCCGATGTACGGGTTCTTTACTATCCTTCTCTTATCTTTAAGGTATAAGTAAGAGGCGACGAGGACCCCGGTCTTCCCAGAGCCGTACCTTCCGTATAGCGCTATGATCTTATGATCCCCCTTCTCGTATATTTGTAAGGCCTTTAAGACCCTCTTCGGAACGAACACCGCGTCTAACCCATGCTTCTTTAATTCGTTATGGAGTCTAAGGAGCTCCTTAATCTTCCGCGACTTCCTCGCGGCCGAGATGAGGGACATCTCCTTTAATAGTACGTAAAATAGAAAAATCCGATCTCGAATTCGGACGCCCTAAGATAGGGGTCATCATTTAAATAATAGAAGGGGAGGTGTTCGGGGGAGAAGTGTAAAATAGCGTGGAATTTTGTTAACTCGTGGAGCGGCTCACGGTCGCGGCACTAATTCCTTTTAAACATTATGTTCACTTGAGGCGGACCGGCAAAGCTCGGATCGTGAAGTACGATAATAAAAAGATTATCCTCCGCTCCTCCTTACTTCCTAAGCCTAAGGAGCCTCTAGAGGTGAGATATTCTAGAGTTCGGTTGCGGAAAAAGTTCGGTCTCACGCTCGAGAAGAGGATAGGTATCATCAAATCGCTATTTAAGAGTCCCTCCGTTAAGGCTTATAGGCTCGCGTTGAGGATCTCTAAGCTTCGGAAGCGCGGGCGCGTGAGGACGATCCTCAAGGAAATCAGGCGCGAGATTTATAGGAGGATCTCAGGGAGGGTCTCGAATAGGGGAGGAATAGTGAGGCGTATAGCGCGTTCGATCTTAAGGATCTTCGGAAGGATCGTGAGGAAAGGAAGGCCGGGTAGGATGAAGGTTTAGCGTTAATAATTTAAGTGACCTCTTGGAGGAGGATACTCTTAAGCGTTTCCTATCCTATCGCGCGCGAATTTAGGATAAGCTTTAATTATAAAGAGCTCCTCCCTTTCTCGAATTCATCTTATTTAAAGGTTCGCCCCATATTTACATAATTCAAGAGTAACCTTTTTATATGATGTTTCATGATTTATAAAGATTTGTGCGATTTTTGATCGGCACGATCTTAGAGGAGATTTTAAGCATTTTACTATAGTAAAAATCAATTCGGCACGATTTCGTGAGGGTCGAAATTTCCTAGGCCCGATTCTGCCGTAACGGGCGGAACTTTGTGCTTCCTCAAAAATTAACTCTAAGACCCATTTCTAAGCTCATATCCTCTCCCGAGCCCCTATTTAAAGTTATCTCGAATAACGCTAAAGAGCCTCCGAAGAGATTCGCTAGCGCGTGTAAAGCTATAGCATATAAGAGGCCGTAGTGGACGAAGAGGTATCCGGTCATGAGACCGAGTACGAAAGCGTCCGCGATCACTATGTATAGAATCTTTCTAGGTGCCTTCGAAAAGGGCATAGCGTGTAACAAAGCGAAGAGGACCGCGGAGGTTATCACGGCCTTCGTCCGGGACACGTCGTAGTACATCAAACCGCCCACGAGTAGGTATCTAAAGAGGAGCTCTTCACCTACAGGAGCGAAGAAGAACGTTAGAGCGTATAGCTCAGGCTTATGACGCGGTAGGAAAGTCGGACTCCGCTCGGGTATTTTAAATAACTTAGATTGCGCGAGGAATAGGACGAAGAGGAGAAACGCGAAGAGCGAGAACGTCGATATGGCTTCGAAGGATACCTCATGCTCGAGCTCTATATGATATACGTAATACCCGAAGAAGAGGGAGAGGAGGGCGAAT
>JAMOTR010000062.1 GCA_027068385.1 Candidatus Heimdallarchaeota archaeon | reverse complement strand
CAATTACTCTTACGACGCAACCGTAGGATTTCCCGATGTGGGCCTTCCCAAAGGGTTCGTCCATCCTTTCGAGATACACTTAAGCGGTAAACCCACGGGCGTTCTTGAGATCGGGCACACGTATAGTGACCTCTCGTTCTTCAGAGGATACGACTTCTACGAGGCTTACGATATAGCTAAGCGTTTCCACGGGTTCGTAACGATAAATCGGCACCCGAGATACGCTTATGATGAGATGCCGGAATATTACGAAACGCTCTATAAGTTCTTAGATAGCGTGGAAAAAGAGGCTCGGATCACGAACGCCATCGATTACGTCTCGCGGGTGAGGTCGAACTTGTACCACACGTCCGCGACGATAGGCTTCCCGCGATATTTTAAGGCGAGCCTTATGACCGCGGGTGAGGCCGTAGTAAATTCTCCGAAGAGGCACCTTTTTCCTAGTTTTTTAGCCTCCTCTAGAGCCTTCTCGAAGAGTCTCTTTCCGATCCCACGCCCCTGATATTCCGGATGTACGGCTATGTACATGATGTAAGCGCAATTCTCCCGATCCTTTATCGGTGGGTCTTCGAGCCGATCGAAGCGGAACCGCCTGTTGATGTCCTTAACGCGAAGCATCACGAATCCCACTATTTTACCGTCTTCCTCAGCGACGTAAGTACGGAACGTATCGGTATCCTCGAGGAAATGTAGTAGATCTCCCTTATGCCGCGGCCCATCGTAGCCCATCGTCTTAAGCCTTCTAAACGCCTCGCGAGCGACGTTCCATATAGCGTCCAAGTCCTCTACGGTCGCCTCGCGTATGCGCATGTGAAGAACCGTTAAGATCGTATTATATGATCGAAACGGACGATAAAATGCGGAGAGTAACCGACGAGGTTAAGGCGGGAATCATAGAGGGACTCTTCTTAGGGTTCGTCTTCGCATTAATGTTATATTTGGGTTCCTCTCGGTCTTCCGCAGAGGCCGAAGCTAAGGGAGTATCTCCCTATCTTCTACGCTATCTAGTGCTATATTCCTTGGGACAAGCCCTCCCGGTACTCCTTATAATTATAATAGGAGTCTCCCTAATCGCCGCCGCGTTTAGGAAGAACGAACGCGTACTTAGGGAAGCGATGCGCTTAATAGGGATCTTAGTAGGAATAACGGTCGTTATACGGGTCGTCGCTCCTTAAATAAGTCGGACTCCTGCAGCTTTTCCTGTATTTTCTTTATCCTCCTGCTCGATATCGGTATCCTCCGAACGTCTATGAACTCCACTATTTCGACCCTCTTCCTGAGCTCCGGGTCCTTTATCTTATCGATGTTACACACGATCATGGGCTTAAGGAACTCCTTATCCGGGAACTCCTCCCTTAGCTCCTCTATCGCCTTAAGGAATCTTATTACGTCCTGATCGTAAGCGGTACGTTTGATCTCGATAGGCTTGAGTTTAGAGTCCGTTATGATGATGTCGAAGTCGCGGCCGGACTTCGTTTTATACTTCTTAACGCGTAGGCCGAAATCATACACGGCCGCATCTAAGAACGCCCTAAGGTCCTCCCCCGTTTTAAGGCCCGAGGCCTCCTGTAGTATGTGAAGGAACTCCTTCAGGTACCCAGATAGTTCTTTGATGCTCTTGGTGTTTTCTCTTACCTCCTGCCTGAGTTCCTGGATGGCCTGAGTGTTCTTGTTCACCTGTTCCCTGAGCTCCTGTATAGCCTGAGTATTCTTGGCCACCTGCTCCCTGAGTTCCTTGATGGCCTGGGTGTTTTTAGCCACCTGCTCCCTAAGCTCCTGTATAGCCTGAGTATTCTTGTTCACCTGTTCCCTGAGTTCCTGTATAGCCTGGGTGTTCTTGGCCACCTGTTCCTTGAGAGCAGAGACCTCCTGCCTGAGTTCCTTGATGGCCTGAGTATTCTTGTTCACATGCTCTTTAAGAGCATTAACTTCCTGCCTGAGTTCCTGTATAGCCTGGGTGTTCTTGGCCACCTGTTCCTTGAGAGCAGAGACCTCCTGCCTGAGTTCATCGAGCCCACCTCTAAGAGATTCTATGCTCTTCTTTAGATCCGTAATTACCGAGAAGAGGGCCTCTGTGATCATCTGCTTTATGTCCTTCTGGATCTCCTCGTCGGAAAGAAATATTTTCCATATTTCCCTTCTATATTTACGGATCTCTTCGAGTATGGTGGGCCCGTCCATATTATTCCTTTTTTCTTTTTTGCTTAAAAACCCATCACACGAACGTGGAGCGCCCGTAGAACCTCGGGAAAGGAGTCGCGTCGCGTATGTGTTCTAAATCTAAGAGCCGGTGGACGAAACGTTCTATACCCAATCCGTAGCCGCTGTGCCTTATAGATCCGTACTTCCTCAGATCCAGATACCGCCGATAATCCTCGGGCTTCAACCCGCGCCTCTTTATCTCCTCTAAGAGCTTATAGTAATCATCCTCGCGCTCCCCTCCGGTGGTGATCTCCCCATAACGCGGAAGCATTAAGTCCGCGGAATAGCATACCTCGGGCCTATCGGGAACGCGCTTCACGTAGAAGGCCTTCTGTTCCGTGGGGTATAGCGTGACGAACACGGGCACCTCGAAGTCCTCCGTGAGTATCCTCTCCTCGTCGGCTCCCAAATCGTCGCCCCGCTTTATGTCGACGCCCTTCTTCCTTAGAATCTCGATCGCCTCGTCGTACGTGATCCTCGGGAACTTCTCCTTTAGTAAACGATCGAGCTCGTCCATCCTCTTACCCCTGAACTCCTTCACGATTTCGCTCGCGTCCTCGTCCTCTAGAACGCCTCTTACGATCGCCTTAACTAGCCTCTCTTGAGCGTCTAGTATGTCCTCGAACCCGTAATCCGCGGCCTCCGCCTCCAAGTGCCTAAACTCCGCTAAGTGACGCCTCGTGCGAGACTTTTCCATCCTCGAGCTCGTAGTGAGAGAGAACACCTTACCTAAAGCGAATATCATCGCCTCGAGATATAATTGAGCGGACTCGGAGAGGAAGAACTTACGCTCACCGAACCGATCCACCGGGAATAATATAGCTCCGCCTTCCGTGGCCGAGGCTATGATTAGAGGAGGATGTACCCGCTTCCGGCCTTCGTCCACGAGATGTTTTATCGCGCTCCATGTAACGACGTGCTCGACGTAGAAGATCTTCGGGTAACGTATCCCCCTTATCGCTAGGTGACGCATGCGTAAGAGGAAATCGGGGCCGTGCTCCTTCTTCGCTATGGGAAAGGGCTCGAGGTTCTTGAAGAGCACCTTGAGGCTCTTCACCACAAGATCCTCGCCTACCCTTTCCACCTCCGCTTCGATGAGATCCTGCATGTCGAGCTTATCGACCTCCTCGATGAGCTTGGGGTCCTTTACTACTAATTGAACGATCCTCCGCGGAGCCTCTACGGGCTTCACGTCTACGAAGGCTATTCTCTTAAGTACCCTCTTACGAAGCGTCCGGGCTTTAATTCTCTCCACCATTCTGTTTCTACGAGCTCATTTTTAGTATCGGTTCGTATTCGCCCGCGTACCCTCAATAAAGAATTAGCACGATATAAGAGGAGATGCTGGTGATTATGATCGTGTACTTCTACTCGGATAAGGATTACGAGAGGGACCTTGAAACGAAGGCGAAGTTGCGGTACGCGAGCAAGAAGGACGCTCATATCGAGATAGAAGGAAGAATATATCATTGTACGGACTTGCGGTGTAGAAGAATAAAAAAGCCCTTTAGGAAGGTGTACGTACCGAGCAAGAGGAGGCCCGATTTCGTGTTCTTAATGGGCGATTGCTTGGTCATGAATAACCCCGACTTCGTCTCCGTATACGAAGACCTCTCCGTCGAGTCCTATAGGCTCTTAGGCTTCAAGGCGATCGGCTCTTATAAGAACCTTCTTGTCCTAAGTAAGGGTCACTCATACCCCTTAACTTACGTATGGGATCACGAGGCGCGCGAGATCGTAGACGTATATTACGGCAGTCCCTCCTACGTATACGATGGGAGGGTCCTCGCTGTAGTACGTAAATACGACGTTAAGAAGTTCTTGGAGGTGTCTCCCGACGATTCCAGTGATATCTTAAGGTTCCTTGATCATATACAAGAGGAGCGGGTACTCATAGATCTAGAAACTCGTATGGTCGAGAGGATTCCTAAAAGGAGCGAATTCATATACACGCTAGCGTACTTATATGGCGTTAAGGACGAGGTGGAGCACATATTAGATAAGATAATAGATATCTCACCCAGGTTCGCTATACTCAAGGACTCCGGGTATTACATATACGACATAAAGGAGGGAGAAAAGTACCCCATAGACTCTCCCCTCTACATCCCTCGTTACATATCCGGGGACGTAGGCGTGTTCGTATCGGAGTGCGCGATATACGTACGGGAGGACGGGCTAAAGCCTGTGATGCGCGAACCCATAAATCCTGGTAGCGTGGTGGTGTCGGAGAACAAGATAGTGATCTCAAGCGGAAATATTATAAGGATAATAGACCCGACCGAAAAGGAGCCCCTCATACTCATCAAATTAGACGTCGACGAGGAAAGCGAGGGCGACTGTTACGTTAACAACGGAAACGTCGAATACGTCCTCAATCCTCTTCCCGTAAAGAGCGACTCGGGGAGGTCCTTCGGAATAGAAGTGCTCGAGTTCGAGATAGAATTCGATGAGGAGCTTGAGGAGGTCAAGAGAACGCTCCGCGACGTCTTCATGATCCTTTACTACAACGGTCGCTCGATCACGATAAGGCCGTACGAGGCGGTCTTGCCTTTCTTCACAGGGCGTCTCTTCTTGGGCGCGGAGATAAAGGACGGCCGCATAGAGGTCCTGTTATGCTCGGAGACGAGGGACGGGATAGTAAGCGTCGAGATCGATCCGGAAAACCCCATCATAAGGGAAGAGGATCTGAAGCGCGCCCGCCTCTTATACCCCAAGTGCTTCGTC
>JAMOTR010000061.1 GCA_027068385.1 Candidatus Heimdallarchaeota archaeon | reverse complement strand
GGGGTCAGCGCTTTCAACCGTCATCACCTATTCAGCGCTCAGCCTGCTCATCATCCCTCTATTATGATTACCGACGAAGAAAAATAAGAACGCTTATCCCGAGCGAGAATCTTTTAAAGTACGTACGTCGATGATAGTAAGAGGGCGGGTAGCTCAGCCTGGTAGAGCGCCGGCTTCGCAAGCCGGAGGCCCCGGGTTCAAATCCCGGCCCGTCCACCATCTCAAACCCTAAAAAATCGCACGAATTCTAATGCTCTACGGGGAATCCCCAGCATCTCCGCGAGTATCTTTCCCCTTTTCCCATACTTCCTTATTAGATAATTCGTAAACTCCACGTATTCCCGAGGATATACGACCCGCTTATCCGTAACGGTGACGTAGAAATCGGGGATGATCTCGGTCCGAGGTTTAATGTGGTACGTGGCGACCTTAAGCTCCTTGGGTTCATATTCCTTGACCCTCTCTATAGCTACCTTAAGGCTCTTACCGGTATCTACGAGCTCGTCTACGAGGAGGACCCTTTTCCCTTTAACGTCCACGTTCAAGTCTTGCTCTATGACGGGCTTATCCATAAATTTACCTACGTCCGCGTAGAAGCGTACGCGCATGGTCCCTAAAGTATCACACTGAAGAAGGTCGCACAGGATCCTAGCGGGTATCCGACCACCGCGAGCGATTCCTACGATAACGTCGAACTCATATCCCGAAGAGCGTATCATGCTCGCTAGCTCATAAGATAAGTCCATGACGTCTTCCCGCGTGAGTACTTCGTATTCCGAGGACATTTTGATATCATTTAGGACGGATAGATTTAACCTGATCCTCGGGAGACTTATACCTTAAGGAAGAACGGTCGGTCAAAAGCGGATTAATTCTCGGACCCTGAGAAGCATGGAGATAGGAATAGTGGGAAAACCCTCAAGCGGCAAGACCACGTTCTTTAACGCGGCCACGCTATCGAACGCGAAGGTCGCCTCTTATCCGTTTACTACAATAGAGCCCAACGTCGGCATCGGATATGTCTCTAAGGAATGTGTATGTAAGGAGTTCGGAATAAAGGATCATAAGCCGATAAAAGGCTTCTGTCTCCGCGGCATATATTTCGCCCCTATAAGGCTTATCGATGTAGCCGGATTAATTCCCGGAGCGCGGCAAGGAAGAGGATTAGGGAATCAGTTCCTCGATCACATAAGACGCGCGGAGGCGCTCATACACGTGGTCGACATCGTTGGATCAACGGACATCGAAGGGCGTCAAGTGCCCGTGGGGACACACGATCCGCTAGAGGACGTGAAGTTCCTAGAGGAGGAGCTCGTGAGGCGGGTGTGGTCGATATTAAATAAGGATCGGAGGCGCCTTAGGACACAATTATCGGCCACTCGCTCTGAGTCCCAGGCGGCCGATATATTATACGAGAAGCTCTCCGGTCTTGAGATCACGAGGAACACGATCGTGGACGCGATAAATGAACTAGGACACCCCAAGGCCCGGGATGAGGATAAGCTATTGAAGTTCGTTCGCTTTATATTAAAGAAGGATAAGCCGATGCTCATAGCCGGAAATAAGGTGGACGTAGATCCCGATATAGCTAAGGAAAACGTGAAGCGTCTCGAGAAAGAGGGGTATAAAGTGGTGCCTACCTCGGCTCTAGGGGAGCGGATATTAAAGCGTATGCGGAACGAAGGGAAGATCGACTACGTTCCCGGGACAGATCACGTAGAGGTATTAAAGCCTCTAGACGAGCGCGAAAAGAGGGCTTTAGAACTCATAGAGGAGCGCGTGTTTAAGGAGTTCGGATCGACCGGAGTACAGGAAGCATTAAACAAGGCCGCTTTCGATCTTCTCGATCTCATTTTGGTGTTCCCCGTAGAGGATCCCGAAAAACTCACGGATCACAAGGGAAACGTGCTCCCTGAAGGGTATCTCGTAAAGCGCGGAACGACAGCGAGGGAGCTCGCTTATATGATCCACTCGGAGTTGGGTGAGAAGTTCGTGAGGGCGTTTCTAGTACGCGAACGTCGTCGGGTAGGAGCGGACTACGTATTAAAAGATAGGGACGTGATATCGATAAGGGCTTCTAGGTAATAGGGAATTATAGATAATGAGAGAACCTGCTAAGGTTCTTTTTGGATCGATTCTCGTCGGTATTTGTGTCCCCTTGGTAGTAGTAGCGTACGAATACGCTGTATACAATACGTTTAGAGGTATCTCTAGCGTCTTAGGTAAGGAGTTTTGGATCGCTCCTCGGATAGGAGCCTTAATAGTAATAATGATGAACATACCCCAAGAGAAGGTCTCTACGGAGGCCTTAATAAGGTATCTTTACCGCGGTAGATATTTGGAGAGAAGGTATTCGATACTAATACTTATAGGGTCGATAGCCACGATAGGCTTCGGATTATCGGCGGGAACGGCCGGACCTATAGTGCTTATAGGAGCTTCTATCGGCTTATTGATCGCGGACGTTGTGAACATCAGAGGACTTAGAAAGAACGCTATGATCCTTATAGGCTCAGCCACAGCGTTATCCGCCCATATATCGGCCCCTATAGCCTCCACGCTCTTCGTTTTCGAAGTGATAGCGGCTGGCGTCTTGGTGGAGAGGGACGCGATATTCGTAGCCCTATCTACCGCGGAAAGCGTGACTATAGCGACGCTAATTAGGGAACGCCTAGGGTTCATAAGCGCCTACGGAGAGATACACGCTTCACCGCCTCCCGTATCCTTACATACGCTAACTATAGTAGCTATAGGGAGCGTCCTTAGTGGAATATTCTCAGCGTTCTTAGTATCGTTGTTCGAGGGCGTATACATCTTATCTAATAAGATTAGAGCGCGCCCGAAGCTCTTCTTAGCTTCAGCTGTGATGAGCTTATC
This sequence comes from Candidatus Heimdallarchaeota archaeon, assembly GCA_027068385.1. Lineage (GTDB taxonomy): Archaea > Asgardarchaeota > Njordarchaeia > Njordarchaeales > JAMOTR01 > JAMOTR01. The sequence continues at coordinate 23,914 of JAMOTR010000061.1, read as the reverse complement.
GTACTTCGTGTTTCCCGTCTTACTATCCCCTAGAATACCGTACCTATCCGGAACGGACGCGCTGGTGTACGCGATCTTAAAGCCCGCGGTTACGGCTATTACGATCACATTTGGTGGAATAGGAGGGACGTTTATGCCCACGATAGCGTCCGCGATAGCGTTCGGTAGCTTCCTAAATCGGCTCTTTTCCGTGGACTATCTAGAGCCGTTAGCCTTAGCGGCGATCTTCGGAGCGTCCTCTAGGTGCCCACTAGCTTCGATCGTCTTAGCTCTAGAGATGTTCGGCATGGATCCCGCGCTAAGCCCGCGGCTAGTGATGTCCACGACGATCGCTATGATCGTACATACGTTCATCGTCGACGGATTAAGCTTGTATACGCTATCGATGTACGCGAAGCACGAGAGGATTAGGTCCTTCTACGTAGATCCTTTCGCGTGTACGCGCGTCTATGATGTGATGCGTAAGGTGGAGCCCATAAGTCGGGATGAACACGTAGCTAAGGCGCTGTATAAGATGCATGAGGAAAGCATACACGCGCTACCGATCGTAGACGACGAGGGGAAGCTCGTAGGGATCGTCACCTTAGGAGACTTTAAGAGAGCTTTCCTGATGGGAATAGAGGTAAAGCCCGACGATCCTGTACGGAAGATCTCCCCGAAGCGCAAGCCCATCACTATAGAGCCGGATAAGACGCTTGTAGACGCTCTAGAACTCATGGATAAGCATAACGTGGACCACTTGATCGTGGTAAAGGGAGACAAGATCTTAGGGATAGTGACGCGCGATGATTTACTGCGCTTCGCGAGAAAAAACATCGTATCCGACGAAATCTTACGAACGCCACACCGGCCACCGCGCAGGAGTATCTTTTACTCGAGCGTCCGTGCGAGAATATAATCCCGTGTTCGTGGGCCGTGAACCCTCTATCTTCTAATAGTTTGATAGCTAGGTTCTCCGTTCTCTCCTTAAATTCCTCTAGCGTGACCTCATGCGTCCCCATAATTAAGTTATTTGGACTCTCCCCCTTAGCGTGAGTCTCTACGACGATTCCCCCGCGGTTCTTATCTATGGCCCGCCCCAGACCCGCCGCGAGGTACTCGCCTCCGTTACCATAAACGTAAGATAGAACTACCGGAAGCTCAGTTCCTCTAGGCGTCTCGGGTAATTCTTTCGTAAACGCTATATCTTTGGGTAGTATCGACGAGTAATACACCAGGTTATACTCGTGTACTCCCGCGCTCATTAGTGCTTTATCAAAGGCTTCTATCGGATGATAATCGCTCTCACCGAACCCAGAAAAGAAAAACGCTACTTCCGGTACGCGCAGTCCGAGCACAAAGAGCGGATCTTAATGTAGTTAATCTAATTATCGGAAGTTGACGATCTCGCGCGTTTTAACTTAAATAGATACCCGCCTCACGCTCTATGCCGACGCCTTTCGACGTACCGGCTCGGGAGCTTATAAGAAGGCTAGCGGATTACCTTAAAGAGAATAAAATAGTGGAGATGCCCGAGCGGGCGAAGTATGTGAAGACCGGAGCCGATCGCGAATTACCCCCCGAACAGCCTGATCGGCGGTATATACGCGCCGCTTCTATACTAAGGAAGTTGTACATCATGAAGGAGCCTGTGGGGGTAGGTACCTTAAGACATATATACGGGTCTTATAAGGACCGCGGAGTGAAGCCCGGGCACCACGCCCCTACGGGAGGGAAGATCATACGTGTAATACTACAGCAGCTAGAGAAGGCTGGACTCGTGACCCAGGTACGCGGCGGACGCGTACTCACGCCCAAGGGTCAGAGCCTCTTAGATAAGATATCTACGGAGATCTTTAAGGAACTAAAGCAGAAGGGCGTCGTTTGAGGTGATTTTATTATGAGCTACGATGAGGATAGCGAGTATCTCGAGATACGTAAGAAGAAAGAGGAAGAGCTTCGTAAGCGTCTGGAGGCGCAGAGGATGATACGCATGGTGATGAGCGAGATCTTAACCGAGAAGGCTATGGAGAGGCTCGATAACGTGAGCTTAGTATACCCAGATCTCGCGGAAAAGGCTAAGGCCTTAATTATTCAGCTAGTACAAGCCGGAAAGCTCAAGCCGCCCGTAGGCGAGGAGGAGGTAAAGAGAATACTCGCGGCCTTATACGCGGAGCGTTCGAAGGGAGGGAAAATAGAGTTCAAGAGGAAGTGAGGTGATCCTTATGGCTCGCGCGAAGCCCGGTCGGAAGAAGCGTATACTCGTAAGCGAGTACAAGAGTAACCGTGGTGCGCCTACGCGGGTACTTTTGAAGGCCGGACCGAATAGGATAAAGTATAGGATGAGGCGGAAGAAGCGTCACCGGCGCAGGAAGAAGATCGATAGAATATGAGTTTTTATAAAAGCCTAAATACACCCGGTTCGGGTTGCTCTAGCTTACCCGCTTGATACATCTTGTAGACGTGCTTCTCTATCTTCTCTTCGTCCGCCCCGGTGAGCTTCTTCACTTCCTCTATTATATCCCTCATGTGTAGCTCCCCGTACTGCTCCAGAACGATCGTGATCGCCTCATCGATCTTTAGGGCCTTCTCGCGTTCCTCCTTAGTCATTCCATAGAGAGCGTCTATATCGCCGCCTAAGACTTCGTTAATGAAGCGAGAAACGAGGCGTATAGCCGCTAATACGTCCTCTTTAGTTACCACCCTCCTAAGATGTAGCCTCGCCCTAGCCTCGGCTAAGCGAAGTATCGATTCTAACTGTCTCGGGGTAATCTTCACGGCTGAGTTTTTAGAGCTATCGCGCATGTTTACGTAGAAGTTCACGATGTACTCCTTAAGGTGTTCGGGTATACGCGGGTGCACGTTCCTCTTAGCGTAGTAGATCCGCTTCTTTAGGAGCTTAGGAGGTATCATAGGTTTCACCATATCGTAAGAGCTCCGGGTCTCGAATATGTGAGAGGCGATTTCGGTATCGCGTTCCTTATCTATGACGTCCTTAAGGGGGAAGATTAAATCGAAGCGCGAGATGATCGTGGGGGGCAAATCGATTTGCTCATCTATGGGCTTACCCATCACGAAGCGTCCATACTTCGGATTAGCCGCCGCGAGTATCGCTGTACGAGCGTTTAGAGACGCTGTGATGCCGGCTTTCGAGATCGATATCGAGTTATGAAGCGTGGCCCCGCTAACGTTTACTAGCGTATGAGTGGGCTCAACTACGACGTCGTATACATACTCTACGTCCGCTTCTATCTCTTCCACGGACTCCACGATCTGATAATCGGGCCGCTCTTCGTAGAAGAGGAGCGTATATTTACCGTCGCGTTCTATGATTTTCGTCGCCTTTCCGAGCCTCGTAAATAAGAGCTGAAGATCCTCAGCGAGCCTTTTATCGTCCACCCGGCCGTCTGATGCTAAGAAGAATTCTTCGAGGAACGCCGCGATGATCACGGGACTTTCGCGCACTAGCGCCGCGGGTACGCGACGATCGAAGAGCTCTTCACAGTGATCCTGCAAGAACTCCATGAGGCTCGTGGAGCGTATCCGAACGTACTTTTCATCGAACGTGATCTTAGCGTCATAGAACGCCTCCTTAATCCGATTCCGATCTATCTTATCTATCTCCTCGGGGACGCGCTTTACGGCTATCGACCTCTCACCTAGTACACCGTCGATGATGAAACGGGCCATGAGTCTAGCTAGGTTCTCGTTGATCGTACCCGGGCGTTCGAAGATGAACACGTCCGGGGCCATAGGTATAGCGTCTCCCCTCCTAAGCTCCGAAGCGCTCTTTAGCTCTAGGCTTCCGTCGGGCTCTATAACTATGAACGGATGTTCTGGGGTCACGACGATTTCATTTCCGGCCTCTAGTCTAACGCGATACATCTTCTTAGGGGCCTTATGCTTCGAGACCTTCGTGATCTTCATGGGCGAGACCGTAGCGAAAGTTGTACTAGGAACGTATATAGCGACGAACGGAGGGAGCTCTAGGATGTATCCGTCCTCGGTTTCCTTTACTTGGTCCGAGAACATGAGCATGAGCGCGTCTACGAGCTCTCCTATACGCTTGCGCTCGCCATTAGCGAGTAATATCTCGGTCTCCGGATGAAAGCTCTGCTGCTCCATAGCTTCATGTAGCCTGTTACGATCCTCTTTTCTCATCTTATCGAACTCGTCTATACACGCTATGCCGTTATCCGCTAGAACCAAAGCTCCGGCTTCGAGGGTAAAGCCCTCTTCGGTCCTCACGACGGCAGCCGTAAGACCCGCTCCGGTAGATCCTTCGCCCGTAGTAAATACGGCTCTTGGAGAAAGGTGGAAGACGCTTCTTAAGATCTGGGACTTTCCGATCCCCGGATCCCCTATTAATAATATGTGGATGTTCCCGCGTATCGTAGTGCCATCTGAGAGCGTCTTGTTTACCCCTCCGAAGAGCTGATACGCTATCGCCTCTTTAACGTCGTCGTAACCTTTTATGCCCGGGGCTATCGCGCTCTTTACTACCTCCACAGCGCGTCCGGAACGTATGTATTCCTCTATTATCTCGCGTTCCTCCTCCGTGAGCTCCAACGTTTCGTCCTCTATGTTTCCCTTCTCTATTCCGATTACCTCTACGTATAGGTCTAAAACGCCGGGGAGCTTGAATCCTCTTCTTTTTATATTGTAGCGGAGGATCCCTATTATCTTAGCCGAATCTCCGGGGAAGATCTTATTTAATAGCGGCTTCTTGATCACGCAATCCACGCTCGTCGGGGTAGCTCCAGTAGGGAGCTCTTCGGTCCTCTCTTGAACAGTTATTAATTGTATGTCCTCGAACTCGCTATGAGCCTCGCTAAATACCATTTGTGTCCTACAGTTGGGACACTTGGGCGGGTTGTATATGACCTTCATCGAGGGGTTCCTTATGCGCTCTATATGACCGCACGTGGGGCATATGAACCCGGCTACGGATATTCTCGGACGGGTATTAGTGATCTTCGTTACGACCCCTCTAAAGGCCACTAAGTGTCCGATATAATCGCTCGACATGATTTGCCTTATGGGCATTTCCGGTACTCCTTTAACGATCACGTGTACGCGAGCGTCGGTCTTGGAGGATAGTACGTTCTTAAACTTACGGAGGAACTGATCCGGGTATATCTTGAAGAACTCAGCGACCATGGGATCGAAACTTACTAAGTCGTTCCAATCCAATATTACTTCTACCTCTTCTACGCCCCCGCCCACGGCAAGCATCGCTAGGTACTTACCGTCCGCGAACGACACGACGAATTTTTCCAATATATTTTCTAGGTTCCTACTTATCTCGCTTAAGTCCATCACGAGCCTCGATCCGCTCAGAGAAGAAAAACCTTAGACGTTACCACCGAACCTCTTTGAGACCGAGACGATAAGCTATCAGGTTGAAGGCGAGATGAATCGCGGGCGTGAATATGAGGAGGAATAAGACCCGATCTAGAGGTACTTCGTATATCGGATAAACGAATGCGATCGCGACTATGAGGAACATTATTTGATCGAGTACGGGCAACGGTCCTCCGGGAGATACTCCTATACGACGCTTAATAAACGAGCCCAAAGCGTCCCCGGTCATCGCTCCTACACCCATAAGGAAACCTATAAGAGGCTCGGGCCGCTTTAGTACGCTCCGTTGTAGCACGGATATCACGAAGGCCGTGAGGGATGCTCCGATAAACCCTTCCCGGGTCTTATGAGGGCCCAATAAGTCCTTATCGCCCAGCTTTAGCCCACCGTCCATTCTAGTCCTTCCGAAGTACTTACCCCGAAGTACCGCTGATGCGTTCGCGAAGTACGCGGGGAGTATAAACCGAAGGCTCCGAAGAACGCTCATTTGAACTAAAATAAAAACTCGCTTAGCTTTTATCTCCACCCTAGACACGCGCTTTAGGCCCATCGACCGGGTCTTTCCGCACTCCTTACACGTGAGTCTTAGGTCCACCTTATGTACGTTCTTCACCACGCGCTTCCGCTGAGAGATTGGTCTCTTACTATACTTTCCGTGGTTACCGTGTCCTCTAGCGCGACGACGCTTCTTACGTTCTCCTAGGCTCAAGGCGCGCCTAGTCTTCCTTACCTTCTCTATCTTAACGGTGTGTAGGGTATGCTTACGACAATACGGACAGTATCTCCTCTGAACGGCCGGAATCTTCATAGACGATCGCCTAGCAACTCGTTTACCTCTTTTTCTTTGAGGCCTCTTTCATCGCCCTTATAACCGAAGAGAGCTTTTCTACCGCATCAGTATCGTAGGCTATACGCTCCAAGAACGTACTTTGTACCACCATAGAAGCTCCGGCCGCGATAGCCTGAGCGGCTTCCTCAGGCTTGTTTATACCTCCGCCTACGATCACTGGTATCTTGACGCTCTTCGATACGGCCGCTATGATCTCAGGAGGAAGAGGACCGTACGCTCCGGAGCCCGCTTCTAGGTATATCGTCTTGAAGCCTATAATCTCAGCCGCTAATGCATATCCTACGGCTATTTCGGGCTTATTCCTCGGTATGAGTCTCGCGTCCCCCATGAACCCCACGGTACCACCGGGTTCGAAGACCATATAGGCCATCGATATGGGCTCTAATCCGAGACGCCTTATGGCTATAGCTCCCAATACTTGAGCCCCGAAGAGATAGTACCGGTTCCTAGAGTTTACGAGCACCATAAAGAACGCGGCATCCGCGGATGGGGCTAAGCCGGAGACGTCATTAGGGAAGAGTATCACGGGCAGAGATACGTTCTCTTTTATTATCCTCACATAAGCCTCGACGTCCACTGTAGCCGTAGAGCCTCCGACCATAATCGCGTCGCTCCCCGCATTCTCCGCTATCTTAGCTATTCTAGCGGCCTTCTCTAAAGGGACCTTAAAAGGATCCGGATCTATGAGCGATAAATGAACGAAGCCTTTCTCGTCGATTCTCTCTAAAAGATATTCGTACACTTTCATCGAAGAATCTTCGATCGGAAGGTAAGAGGCTTTTTCTCTTCGAACCCAAGCGTAAGATGGGGAGGAAGGTGCGGGAATACTATAAGGTAGAGAACGGTAAGGTGATACGCCTAAAAAGGGAGTGTCCCAAGTGTGGTCCCGGGGTGTTCATGGCCGAACATAAGGATAGGCGGCACTGTGGAAAGTGTGGATATACGGAACGGAAGCGATTTTTAGGTACTTTTTTGTACATTCTTTACGCTCTAATAACTTCCCATGGGGGTCGTAGTAGTTCCTCCGGTATATGAAGCGTATAGAGTGAGGGAGAGCTGAGCTTCGTCGTTATGGATCATACGGAGCTACTTAATCTCATAAAAGCTACGGAAGATAGCGGTCGCAAGCTCCGCCTCGTAACGGTTCAGAGCTTTCGTTCTTAGAGTATAGGTGATTGGTGCGGGGGCCGGGATTCGAACCCGGGCACCCTTACGGGAGCGGATCTTGAGTCCGCCGCCTTTTCCAGGCTCGGCCACCCCCGCGCCTATAATAAGGCTCGAATAGGAGAAATATTAAATTCATGTAAAAACTCAGGCCCTTATCGTTCTTATGACGATCCGTAGAGTTATTAACACGATTATCGCGAGTATCACTACGAAGGCTATAGCTATCGGGTTAAGACCTCTCTCGTAGTTAGACTCGGAGTGTAGCGTGAGCACTAGGTAATTCCGTACCACCCCGGTAGTAGTAGCGAACGTTACGGGGTCTATGTATACCCGGTAAGCTATGGGGAAGAACACGTAGATCTTGAACGACTCCTTCTCTACCTGAGTGGTGATCGGTAACGCTAGTGCCATCTCATGGTTCTCTAGGTTATACACGGCCTGGTGCGTTAGAGGCCTTCCTACTAGAGATCCAGCCGCGCCTATCGGCGGAGGCTTTGGATAGGAAGCGTTGATGGGTATCGGATACCGCATGTTCGGGAGGCTAAAGTTCCGTATCGAGGCGTATTCGTCGGCTAAAGCTAGCGTCATAGCGGGAGGGTTGTATATTAGTATCCTAAAGAGTACCCGCTCCCCTACGGTCACGTTCGCCTCGTTCGTCTTTTGATTACCTAAGTATACCTCATAGCTCGTATCTACGAACTCGGGATCCGCGGTGAACTTGATGTTATACGTGGAGCCCATCACCGAGAGCGTTATAGTTAGTTCTACGTGGACGCTCTGAGTATCGGGGGAAATTATGTAGAAGGGAACGAGTAGGTAAGTCTTCGTGATCGAGGTGGGCCCCACGACCTGGCCGGGGTTCAGCACCATATCCATAAAGAACGTGAAGTTTCCGGTCCGTACCCGTATCGTGCGTAGATCGGAGGGACTCCGAACGTATTGATCGGCGGTATCGTTGTAGTAGTAGAGCTGATGTAGCGTGGAAGTATAGGTTCCTCTATCCTCAACTACCTCCTGATATATACTTACGATCCTAGCGGTAACGTTCCCGGTCCGCGTTACGTTATTAATTACGAACGAGAAACCGTAGCTGTGCTTCCAATTCCTTGACGCCTTTCCATAGAATATAATTAGGTTTCCATAAGGCGTATTAATAGAAGCCGTGGAGTAGGTCACTCCGTGTGTAATAAATAGTCCCGTGAGGTTACCCACGTCGCCTATTTTCGGTACAGAAATGTAAGTCCCCTCCTCCGTAATCGTATAAGAGGTATGATCGCTCGTGTGTCCTAGGGAGGGAGGTATTAATAAGAGAAATACTAGTGCGATAACAAGCACTCTCGACGCTTTCACGGACGTAATCATATGCCGAAACTTTATCTGTTTCTTTTTGCGATTTAAAGAAGATCAGCTAAGCACAGGGCTCATCATCGCTCAGTCCCCTAGCCCCTCATCATAGGGGAATAAAAACATCATAACCTCATGAAGTGAGTAGCCTCTATCCCACCGACTCCCTCGACGTTTTCTAACGTTTCCTCCACGGCCGAAGCTACCTCTTCGGACTCGTACATGTTCACGCGAATGAGTAGGTTCGTGACCCCGAAAGGTCCGGGTTCCGTACCCATACCTTCTACCTTTATCGCGTCCTCTTCGATCCCTAGTCTCTCCTTAAGTTGAGCGTTTAGCTCCTCTAGAGCCTTCTTTATCCTCTCGTATAGTTCTTCGGGCTTTAAATCGGCATCATCCGGATACACTCTATACGTTACTACGTTACGGGCCATCAAGAAATCTACCTTAACGTTCTTCTGTGTTTCCTAACCATCAGCCGAGCGATCGTAAGCGAGACTATCATCCCTAATACGAGAGTAAGCACTGCAGCGCTAACGGATACGTACCCCCTATCCTCCTCGCTCCGCTTTAGTAAGAGGGATAGATCGTAATAGTGCCTCCCCACTACTTTATAAGATAGGTAGTACGTGATGCCGTAATCATCTATGAGAATATAAGAGGCCTCGAACGTCTCCGTGACGTTTTCTACAACGCGCTTCGCTGTGTAGTATATGACCGTAGCTCCGTGAGGGTTTTCCCCTAAGTATATCGTCTTGTGCTGTATGTTTATTGAAGAGTTCTCCCGCGTTCCGTTCCGTTTATTTAACCGCTTCTCCACGAGCCGCCATATAGCGTTCATCTTTTCGTTCGGGTCGAAGAAGAGCACGGGGTATTTCAATATTCCGGGGCCGAACCGGGACGCTGATTCTACGAACGTGACGTTCGATCCTTCTGAGCCCACGTCCCGATACTCATATATTTTATATTTACTCGACGACGCGACTACGGTGACGTTATAAGTTCCCTTATGCGATACGTCATCTATAGTCTCGTGTACCGAATATACAAGCGGGCTTTGAGGAGGTATAGGGACGCTCAATACGATAATCAACAAGAGCCGTAACATAAACTACGTCCTCCGAACGACGTGTGTATGTTTTCCGGACCTAAGGACGCGAAGCGGAAATATAACGAAACGAAGAAGGTGTTGCTCGTAATCCGGGACGGGTTTGAAGGCATGAACTTCGCGGAAAGATATCTATGGGTAATACACAGGCGGAAGGGAGACCCTCAGGTCCAGGTAATAGCGGTAACGAGGGAGGAATACGAAAAATACAAGGATCGCATAAAGGAGTTCGTATGATCTTAGTACCCGGCTCTACCTCCTCCTCAGGAACTATGAACACGGGTTTTTCTGCATCGGCCGCGAGGATCATGCCCTCGGACATGAGCCCCCTTATTTTTCTCGGTTTAAGACCAGCGGCCACGACTACGAGCTTACCCACTAACTCTTCGGGTTTATACCGTTTACGCACTCCCGTGATTATTTGCCTCTTCCCGTAGTTACCTAGATCTACGATCACGCGAATAAGCTTATCGGTACCCTCTACGGCCTGAGCTTCTATGATACGCCCGACACGGAGGTCGAGCTTGAGTAGATCGTCTAAAGTCGCGGACATCTAGTGTTGATCGTCATAATAAAAAACATCATTCTTCCTTACCCTCGTAATAGAGAGTATAGTATTGATACCCGGTAACCGCGATACCTATCGCGATCGCGAAGATCACGGTTATGTAGTAAACGACGTCCGGCGACATGTTATCATTATAGACTAAGCTTTCTTAGCTCTCTTCATCGCCCGTTAATATGGAACTTTCCCCCAAACGGTCGATCCTAAAGGCGTTGCGCGAAAACCCCGAACTTCTTATAGATACGCTAAAACGTAGGGGCGAGGACCCTTCGATCGTATACGAAGCCATAGAGCTAGATAAAACCGTGCGCGAACTACGTAAGAAGCTCGACGCGCTTCGCGCTGAACGTAACAAGCTCAACAAGATGATCTCGAAGAGCGTCGGTGAAGAGAAACATAAGCTAATAACGAAGGCGCGCGAGTTATCGAAGCGCATTAATGAGCTAGAAAATGAGCTCGAGCGCGTGAAGCGCAGGCTCTTATACATATTATTGAGCTTACCGAACATCCTCCACCCGGACGTCCCTGTAGGGAAGGACGAGAACGATAACAAGCCTATACGTTTTCGGGGTAAAGCTAAGGTATACCGTCCGTATCTTGATGAGTTCTTAAAGCAAAGCGAGGGGAGGATGGAGTACGAGATCATAGATCGGAAACCCATGGGACACGCGGACCGGACCGAATATACCGGAACCGCGGACACGATACGCGCGGCTAAAGTCGCGGGTTCCCGTTTCTATTACCTCTTAGGCGACCTAGTGCGGCTCGACCTAGCGTTAATATTGTACGCTATGGACCGCCTAACGAGGAAGGGCTTCCGTCCTGTGATACCTCCATACATGCTCCGTCATAACATATACGCGGGCGTAACGAGCGTGGACGTATTTAGGGATGCCCTATATAAGATAGAGGACGAAGATCTATACCTTATCGCTACTTCCGAGCATCCTCTAGTAGGAATGTTCGCGGACGAGGTAATAGAGAAGGACGAACTACCTATATTACTATTAGGAGTATCCCCGTGTTTCCGCAAGGAGGCCGGGTCTCACGGTAAAGATACTAAAGGGATATTCCGCGTTCATCAGTTCCATAAAGTAGAGCAGATAGTATTTTCGTTACCCGAAGAGAGTCGGGAGCGGCACGAGAGACTCATAAGGAACGCTGAGGAGCTCTTCCAAGGTCTCGGCCTTCCCTATAGGGTAGTAGATATATGCACCGGAGACCTCGGTCCCGTAGCGGCTAGGAAGTATGATCTAGAGGTACGGATGCCCGCCCAGGGGCGCTTTAGGGAGATGGTGAGTTGCTCGAACGTGACGGATCGGCAGAGCTTTAGGCTCAACATACGCTATGCCGAAAAGCGCGGTCATCAGACGTTAGGGTTCGTACATACGCTAAACTCCACCGCTATAGCGACGAGTAGGGCGATTACGGCTATAATAGAGAACTATCAGGACGAGGAGGGAGTAGTAGAGATACCCAAAGCGTTAAGGCCTTACTTAGAACCCTTCCCAACCGCTCCTAAAGAGTACATAAGACCCATAAAGAAAAAGCTCAGACCTGGTGCTCCGGAGCCGGGAGAAATAAGGGTAGAACGACGTTTTTATATGGATAGCGATAAGAAATGCGTTCTTTTCGACATAGCGCTCTTCTTAGTATTTCGGGCTATGGGAGCGCTAATAATACACTTCGTCCTTTACGGAAACCCGGACGTCCGGTCTATGGTCTCTCAACAGCCCCTTAATATCTTCGTCGTTATAGTTGAGGTCCTTTACTTCCTTTCACTCGGTAAGGAGCCTATAACTATACTTTACCGGACCTTATTTTCGCTCATACTTTTCGGTGTAGCTTTAAAGGAAAAGTAGGCTGAGCGTGGTGCCCCGGCCGGGATTTGAACCCGGGCTAGGGGGTTGAAAGCCCCCCGTGCTTACCTGGCTACACTACCGGGGCCGAACTATAATCTACTTTCTACCGTCATAATAAAAGTTTAGATCTTCCCTCTAAGAAACGCCTCCGTCTCGGGCCTCTTAGGTCTCTCGAATATCTCGCGCGTAGGCCCGTGTTCTATGAGGCGCCCCATGTATATGAACGCAGTATAATCGCTAACCCTAGCCGCTTGGGCCATATTATGGGTGACGAGCACGATCGTTACCTCCTTAGATAATTCCTTCATTAGGGACTCTATACGCGTCGTGGCCTTAGGATCTAACGATGCCGTAGGTTCGTCCATGAGTAACACCTCCGGTTCTACCGCTAGCGCTCTCGCGATCACGAGCCTCTGTTTCTGTCCCCCCGAGAGCCTTCCGGGCTTTTCGTCTAAGCGATCCTTTACCTCTTCCCATAGAGCAGCCATCTCTAGAGCCTTCTTCACGCGCTCGAACTCCTCTCTCTTACTCCTCGCCAAACGATGTAGACGTATGCCGTAAGCGACGTTTTCGTATATGCTCATATGCGGAAAAGGGTTCGGATGTTGGAAGACCATACCCACGCGCCTACGTAGATCGTATACGTCTAGCTCAAAGATCGAAGTACCCTCGAGGAGGATGTCTCCTTCGTATCTATAGCCGGGAACGAGCTCCATTAGGCGGTTTATGGACCTAATGAGCGTGGTCTTCCCGCTCCCGCTGGGACCTATGATCGCGTTTATAGCGTTTTTCTTAATAGGGAGGTCGATCTCGTGTAAGATCCTCTTATTACCTACCCACGCTGAGTATCTTACGAATTCGATAACGTTCATATCTCCACCTCCGCGAGAGGTATACGAAGGATAACGAGATCGCTAAGAGTATTAGGCTCGCTCCCCGCGCCCGTAGGCGGTAAACGTCCCGCGGATAATACAAGGCGTATACGTATATGATGTACGGGAGAGTCGGTGCCGGGTCCCGTACGCTTCTAGGCATCGCGTCCGCATATCCGGCCGTGAATAGTATCGGGGCCGCTTCTCCCATAGCGCGTCCTACGGCTAGGACGATACCAACTAGTACGTTCTTCCGGGCCGCGGGTATCGTAATATCCACGAGCACCTGATGGCGCTTAGCTCCTAATGCGAACCCTCCCTCTTTAATCTCTTGAGGCACGCTCGCCAACGCTACGCGCGTGGATTCTGAGACCATGGGCCGCATTACGAGGGCTAAAGATACTCCACCAGCGAACGCACATGGACCCGTATGTACTACGAGGAGAAGATATACCACGAGACCGACGACCACGGAAGGTATTCCCATAAGGGCTCCAACGCTCCGCTCTACGAACCTATATAGCTTAGACTCCTTCCTCTCACTTAAGTAAGCCCCGGTGAGAACTCCTAAGGGTATCCCTATGAAAGACGCGACGATCATCACGAATACCGTTCCCACGATCGCGTGCGCGATCCCTCCGGAGACGTTCTCCCCGAACCCTTGAGGGGTCTTTGTGATGAAGTCCCGAGATATCGCCCTGATCCCGTTATATACCACGAACGCCACGATTATGAATATAGGCAAAGCCGCGAGCGTTCCTAGGAGCTTTAAGAGGATTCCGAACGCCCTCTCCTTATTTCTCCTCTCCACGCCCTATCACCCGCCTAGCGATAGAGTAGATCGTGAGGGATATCACGAAGAGTAGGAACGCAGCGAAGATTATGGCGGAGCGATGTATGGGATCCATCGCCCCTCCGAATTCCGTAGCTATAAGGCTCGTGAGCGTGCTTCCCGGGTCTAATGGGTTCATCGAAACGCCCACTACGTTACCTACGGTCATAGTCACGGCCATCGTCTCCCCCACGGCGCGCATTAAGGCTATGAGTACGGAGCCCAAGATCTGGTTCCTAGAGTATCCTAGAGCTACGAGGGCCGCCTCGTGTTTCATAGCCCCCAACGCGTAAGCCGCCTCGACTATTTCTCTGGGTACGCTCTCTAGCGAGGCCCTCGAGAGGGATATGATCGTAGGGAGAAGCATGACGCTTAGAGTTAATGAGGCCACGAGCTTGTTCGCCTTGAACGCCCCGAAGAACGATCCTAAGACTAAGAATCCCCGGAGGCCGTATACTACGCTAGGGACGCTCGCCATGGCTTCGACGATCATCGAATAATACCTCTTAACCTTATCGGGAGCGTACCGTACGATATATAAAGCGGCTCCGATCCCTATAGGGGACGAGATAAGAAGCGCGAGAAGGGATACGTATAAGGTGCCGAAGACGAACGCTAAGATCCCGAAGAACCTACTTACCGGGTCCCAAATAATGGATAGGTGGACGTACGGAATAGATGGGAGGGAAAAAACGAGGAGGACGACTCCCGTAAGGACGGCTATCGCGATCGTAAGAATCGCGGCTAGATCATCTAGCCGGACGTCCCTCATATCTAATCGGGCGGAGCTTATCAAAGCACTCGCGGTTCACGAACGCCCGGACGATAGCGAACACGTTAGCCCAGAAGAGGAATATGCCGAGGAATTTAGCGAGCGAGAATATGAACGCATCGATGGTCCTCATAATGCGGAAGCTGAGTATAGATAAGCCCGTAGACACTAGAATGAGGCCCAACGCGGGGAACACCGGAGTAACGAAATAAGATATCATGAGTCCGCCTCCGGCAAATATCGAGGTACCTATATGAGGAAACTTGGGAGCTACCCTAATTCCGAGCCGTATGTACAATAAGCCGGGGATCACGACCCACTTCTTCGGGATTATCTCATAGAACGATATGGTCTCTAATAGAAGAGCGGTGAGGAGTACGTAAGAGTTCCTAATCATTAAATCGCGACGAACCTTTTTCATTTAGGGGTAACGAAAAGTTAAATCGAGCGAGTGAGAATCATCTTAGGGGGCCGTGGCGCAGCCTGGTAGCGCGCGGGCCTCGGGCGCCCGAGGTCGCGGGTTCGAATCCCGCCGGCCCCACCAGAGGAGCGACTGATGAAAAAACTTCCTAATCGCGCGGACGTATTAAGATGATCTATAAGGGTAAGCGTGCCGGATTGGATTACATCACTTTCTCGGACGTAGATCGGATACACGAATGCTTATCTAGACCCGAAGTCTATAGGTTTCTCGCTTCTCCTTGGCGTTTAAGGACTAGGGAGAGGACGCGTAAGCGGATCGAGGCTTTACTGGAATCCACGGACCGCGTAGGGTTTAAGATCGTAGACTTAAGTACGGGGGAAAACGCAGGGGTAGTAACGCTCTCAAGGATAAATTATCGGGTGGGACGCGCGGAGATAGGTTATCGGATATGCCCTAGACATCGGGGTAAGGGACTCGCTACGGAAGGCGTAAAGCTCATGTTAAAACACGCGTTTGAGGTGCTTAACTTGAACCTCGTATACGCTCAAGTGAAGGAACCTAACGTGGCCTCTCAGCGCGTGCTTATAAAGAACGGCTTCAAGCTCGTGGGTAGGATACCTCAATATACGATCGTCCCCGGATACGGGCGCGTGGCCCTGCTTATATTCGCGATCACCCGCGATTCCTTTCTCTCGGGCGCTTGACGCGTGTCTTTCTTATAATTATCTGGGCGAGCGTGGCGACCGTTAGAATCGTTAAGAGGAGGAGGGTTTTTTCCCTTAGGACGTACAAGAACGATGCATTAAAGCCTTCAGAGCCCCATAGTAGGAAGTAGCGATCGATCGTATACGCCCGAATTAAGATGCCCAAGACCGCTCCGGGAAAGCCGAACACCGAATATAATATAACGGTCACGCTGATAACGTCCGGCCCTATAGGGGTCTTCACGAAGGACCGAAGCCGAGCTAGTCCCGAGAACGCTAACCCCTCGTAGGACCTACCGAAGGAAATATCTAGGAGTGATAAGGAGATCAAAGGGAATACGTACGGGATCTCGAGCGCGTGTATGATAGATAGGTACAACGGAATGACCCGCGTTAGATAAGACGCGAACGAGAGCGCTATAATAACTAAGGAGATCCGAAAGAAAACGCTCGAATGGTCCATAAGGTATAAGTCCTTTAGCGTCTCGTAAGCTACGTAATCTAAAGAAGCGGGCTCCGTGATACTAGATAAATATAGGGCGTCGAGGATTACGAAGAACTTAGCGAGATACAGTAACGCACGCTCTTTCGATATTATAAAGAATATCGCGAACGTTATAGCGGCCGAGACGAAAAAGAAGTTCCAAACGGTAAGACGCGCTAGAAAGCCTATGAATAACACTATCATGGAGAGGATCACATAACCGAAAGGGAAATCGTTTGAATCGTGCCTTTTTGATAATGACACCATTTCCGATCGTAACGCACTTAATATAAAGCTAATTCCTCAATCCTCGGAATAGTGGGGATCTTTATAAATAACTGAGACTTAACCATACAGAGTCGCAGCCGCCGTAGCTCAGTCCGGTAGAGCGCCCGGCTGTTAACCGGGCGGTCCGGGGTTCGAATCCCCGCGGCGGCGCCACCTAAATGAGACTACAAAAACTCGAATAAGAACATAAAAGAATGGATAGAAGGCCCGCAGTAGCCGGGATATTTTACCCGAGCGATCCGGAAGAGCTCTCCTCGATGTTAGAACATTTGTTCTTAGAGCATGAGCACGGTCCTAAGAGGAAGCCCGAAGCGTCCGATAATACTTTGGCTGTAGTATCGCCTCATGCCGGCTACATATATTCCGGACCCTGTGCGGCCCACTCTTTCGTACACGTCCCCAAGGTCGATACCGTGGTTCTAATAGGACCGAACCACACCGGACTAGGACATCCCATAAGCGTCCGGCCGGACGGAAAGCGGCATACTCCTTTAGGGGCTCTAGAGGTAGACGAGGAGTTCGTGGACCTCTTAACGAGTGATATGTACGCTCAGAAGGACTACGCGGCTCATATAAACGAGCATTGTTTAGAGGTACAGCTCCCGTTCTTAATATACGCTTATAACGAGCTAGGACGGAGCTTACCGAAGATCGTTCCTATAGTGCTAGGATACCAACAAGCGGACGTCGCTATAACCCTGGGGATGAAGATCAAGGAGATAGCCGAGGAGCTCGGAAAAAGGATATACGTGATAGCGAGCAGCGACCTCGATCATTATGAGCCGCAGCCCATAGTGGTCTCAAAGGACATGGTCGTGCTCAAGTGCGTAGAAAGTCTCGACATAGAGTGCCTCTATAAGAGCGTATTTGAGCTCGATATAAGCGTATGCGGATATGGGGCCATCGCTACAGCCATAGACTATACGAAGAGGAACGGAGGTAAGGCTAAGGTATTAAAGCACATGACCTCCGGGGACGTAACCGGGGATTATGATGCGGTCGTAGGCTATGGATCGGTACGGTTCTACCGCTGATTTTTCAGGTAAGACTGGTCTCATCATCGATCAGACCAGCTCCCTCTCATCATCTCGATCCTAAATACGCTTCATAAAATATATAAATTATGGGCCCCACTCTTACGCATGTTGAACGAAGTCCTAGAAATGCCTTTGAACGAGATATACAAGCACGGAATCGAGCGTTTACGCGCCCTTCTTTCTAAAGAGCCGGTCGGGTACGAGACCTTAGAGGACCTCGCGGGTATTATAGGTATATTAGCCGCTCTAGCTAACGAGAAGAGGGCTTATTACTTCGGACGGTATAAGGAAACCGAAGGTGATCGCTTTGAGGAACACATGTCCTCAGCTAAGATAAAGGATATTGTGGAGTACCTTAGAAATATAAAAGCTATAGAGCCCGACGACGTCCTTACGATCGAGGAGCGGAAGGGTAAGGTGGAGTCACGGATAACCTCTTCCGAGGACTCCCGCTCTAAGCTCGATCCGTTCGTATTAAAGCTATATATGGTAGCCTCCGGCATCGTATCGTTCCCCGGAGAGGAGAACGTTCTCGACGAATACGTCGCTATACATCGGCGCCGGGGTATCTCTCATATCGTAAGCAGGCGCTTCGTGAGAACGAGGGGTCCTTACTTCGGATATCGGATCGTGGAACGCTCCGAGGCTATATCTATGCTCAAAAGGGCCTTCGAGGCGCGGCTGAAGAGGTTATACGATCGCTTTAAGGCCTCTAGGATAGCGCTCACGGACGAAGGTAAGGAGATATTAAATATGTTGTACGAGCGCGTCACGCTCGGCAAAGGCGTGGGAGAGCTTAAGGTGGAGGGTACGAAGCTATACGAGCGCGTCGATCTACGGCCTCCTTGTATGCAAGCGATATATCTAAAGTTGAAGTCCTCGGGACATCTTACGCACCCTATGCGTTTTCAACTAGGAACGTTCCTAAAACGCGCCGGTATGGACGTCGAGGAGCAGAAGAGGTTCCGGTACGAAAACGCTGTGGACAACATCAACGTCTCCCGGGAAGATTTCGAAAAGCACGCTGGTTATATCATAGAGCACGTCTATGGGTTACGCGGAAGCGGGAAGGACTATAATACGCCGAGTTGTGAGCGCGCTCGGAGCGGTGATTATTACTGTCCCTTCGCGAAGGAGGATCCCGAGAGCCTTAGGGAGCTATTGAGGGACTTAAAGGTGAAGGAGGAGCGGATCGATAAGATCGTCGAGGCCGCTTCCACGAAGGATAAAGCCGGGTACATGAGGGCATGCATGCTCTTCTTCGAGGCGACTATAGGGAAGAAACCGTTTAAGTCTCGGAGGAACCCCACCGGTTATCTCTACAGAGCCGCTAGGGCTGCTGGACTCATAAAGGGAAAGGATAAGAAGAAGAATGAAGGATCCTCGGAAGGCGCTCGATGGGGAATACGGGGAAGCGTATCAGGTGGCGGCGGAGGTGTTGATAGCGTTAGCTAAGGCTTATGGTGCCGAGGATTTTATTCCCATATCCTCCGCTCACGTCTCCGGAATCTCTTATCTTAATATAGGGGACGCTGGGGTGGAGGTGTTCGAAAAGTTCTCCAAGGGCAAAGTGAGCGTACCTACTACGGTAAATCCTATGGGGTTCGATCCGGACGCCCCGCGGACGTTACCGAAGGACGGAAAGAAGATACTAGAGGGACAGATGAGGATACTCAAGGCCTTAGAGAGGATGGGAGCTAACGTTACGCTCACGTGCACCCCTTATTATATTATAGATGTTCCTCGTCACTCACACGTCGCTCGGGCGGAGAGCTCGGCCGTGGTATACGCTAATAGTATACTAGAAGCTTATACGAACCGCGAATCCGGGATCTCAGCGATGGCCTCAGCGTTATTAGGGGTGACCCCGTATTACGGTTTACATAAACCTGAGAATCGCGTTCCTCAGATCGAGTTTATCCTCGATTATAAGCCCTCTACGAGAGCGGAGCGGTCGGCTTTGGGGATATTCATAGGGAAGCATAAAAAGACCGTGGTGAGTGTATCTGAGGCCCCCGAGGATAAGGACGCGTTTAAGCTCATGGGCGCCGCTTCAGCCGCTAGCGGGCGCGTCGCGATGATACGCGTGGGTGTAGAGGCCGAAGAGAAGGTACACGTAGGAAAGGAGGAAATAAGCGAGGTGATCGAGGAGCTGAGTTCTGGAGAAGATCCGGAGTTCTACTACGTAGGATGCCCCCACGCTTCGGAGAAGGAGCTTAGAGAGTTCTACTATAAGTGTAAGGAGAACCGGGTGATCTCCGTAGCTCCTCAAATATATTATAAGAACATAGACCTGGTGAGGAAGATCGAGTCTAAAGGGGCGCGCGTGATTAAGGGTACGTGTATAGTCGTGTCGATACTTAGGAATAGGCCGTTCGTAACAGATTCGGGAAAAGCCGCGCGGTATTGTCCTAAGGCCTCTTTAGGAAACGTTCTTCGAAAAATCAGGGAACATACACTCCTTTACCCTTGTATTTCTCGCGTAGCTCTTTTTCCGTTCCTACTGGGTCTTGTATGTATCTCTCTACCCGCTCCTTCGCTACCTGATAAGGAGCGTGTACGGGCGGATGCTTGAACGAATATGCGGATATCGCTATGAGAGGACCGGCTATTCCGTGATCGAGAGCTATCTTTAGGGCGCGTATGCCGTCCACGACGACGCCGGCCGAGTTGGGAGAATCTACCACCTTTAGCTTTACGTCCACCCTCACCGGGTTATCTCCCCGGTTGCGTCCCTTGATGTATATGTAAGCGACCTTATAGTCGTTCAAGAACTTCACGAAATCGCTCGGGCCTATGCGTAGGGGTACGTCGTAAGGGACCATCTTAGCTACGGCCTCGGTCTTAGAGATGCGCTTCCGCTTGAGGCGTTCCTCGTCGAGCATGTTCCGGAAATCTAGGTTACCTCCTACGTTTAGCTGATAGCTCTCATCCACGGCTAGACCGCGATCGACGAATAGTTTAATTAGGGTCTTAT
Source organism: Candidatus Heimdallarchaeota archaeon (assembly GCA_027068385.1). GTDB lineage: Archaea > Asgardarchaeota > Njordarchaeia > Njordarchaeales > JAMOTR01 > JAMOTR01. Next base: position 3,285 of record JAMOTR010000061.1, on the reverse strand, counting down.
GGAGCACGGTCGCTCCCAGCTGACTCTGAACGTCGTCCCCGGCTACGGGAAGGCCGCGTTCGTAGAACTTCTTCTGCCGCTCAGGGTCGCTAGCGATGAATTCGGGTATTCCGTTTAAGAACGCGGTGCCCGCCTCGAGACACGCGTTAGCGTAATAGCGAGTGGCCTTATAGGATCCCACGGGTAGGAAGTTCACCAATACGTCCGCCTTAACCTCCTTAAGCACCTCAGCTACGTCCACGGGTTCCATATTCTCCGGCACCTTCACCCGCTGTCTCGCGTGTTTCCCTAATCCGTCTAGAACAGGCGCGAACATTACCTCTACACCTAATTTAGGCACTTCCGCGAACTTCGTCGTACAGTTGGGAGGAGCGAATATCGCCTCGCTTAGGTCTTTACCCACCTTTCTTGCGTCTACATCGAACGCGGCAACGAACTCTATATCGCTTATATGATATGGCCCGAACCTCACCTTATGTACTCCAGGAACGAACGCGTCGTCGGGCGCGTCTTTATAGTAGAAGACTCCTTGAACTAGAGCCGAAGCGCAGTTTCCTACTCCGGCTATGGCGACGCGTATCTTACCCATTGAAGAGTCTTTATGTGTTATCGATTAACGTTTTTCTTATTACTCGTTCTACGCTCCGCGTAACGAAATAAACTTCTGTTAAACCTTAGCGCATGGATAAGAGACCACTATTAACCGGTTTCTTATCCCGGTTTTCGATCGCTTATGCCGTAGTCATAGGCGCCCTCGTATCGTCCGAGGCGTATCAAAAGCGGGGAGTGAGCGAATCTCTATACAAAGGCCTCCGGGGAAGCTCACTCCTATTAGGAATTCTCGTGGGAGCTTTGCTATTGGGCCGTTATGCGGACGTCTCCGGACGTAAGAGTTCGTTGTTATGGAGCACTATAATCCGGACCTTAGGTATGATCGTAACCGTGATATCTCCGAATTATCCACTAGCCCTTTTGTTCCGCTTCATAGCGGGATTCGGCATAGGAGGATCCATGGCCTCCACGACTTCTTACATACTAGAGCGGTCCCATAGGGAGGTACGCGGGCGCAACGTAGTGTTTATGGAATCGATGCGGGCTCGGGGATCTACTATAGCCTCCGTCGCCGCTATCGTCACGAGCAAGGCGAACTTAACTCGGGAAACCACGTTCGCGATCTCCACCCTCTTCGGAATTCTCACTCTCATAGCCGTTTACTTATCACCAGAGACGATCGTGCGGTTAGCTAGGAAGGGCGACGAGGAGGCTAAGCGTTTAGCCGAAGAGATGGGCTTCGTAATCTCCGATAAGACCTCTAGAGTGTCCGACCTCTTAAGGTCGTTCTTTAGCTATACGATACTCCTTCGGATAGCTCGGGCTATCGTGGGCTTCACTTATTACTACCGGCTCTACACCGTCCGCTCCGTCCTTTCTTCCCTAGGAGTCTCGGCTATGAGCGCTTATAAGAAGATAGGAGTCTCCTTAGCATCCCAGCTTATAGGATACGCGTATGCATACCTCCTTATAGATAAGATAGGAAGAAGGCCTCTGCTCGTAGGTTCCTTCGTACTCGGCGCGGTATCCCTGCCCCTATACTTCGTATCCCCCACCATAGCCGGGGCCGCGTTCGTAGCGTTTAACGTGGGAGTACGGGGAACGATATACACTTACACGCCCGAGTTATACCCCACGGAGCTCCGCGCTACCGCGTTAGGATCTGCCGTCGCTATGGCTAGGGCGGGCGCGATATTAGGTCCTATGATAGGATATATGGCGCTATCGCACGGCCTAGGACTTCGGGTAGCGATACTCGCTATCGTACACGCAGCCGGATCTATATTCGTATACCCTCTACCCGAAACGAAAGGAAAAACCATCTCGTGATTTTTCGCTTTAAGACGATAAAGTACGACTTAAACCTCGGAACCTCTTCGGAAGGTTGTACGGCGCATAAGATCATCGGGTACACCCTCTCGGTCTTCCGCTCTTCATAAGCTACGGCCCTAGCTATGGCTTCAGAGGCTATGTCGCATTCCTCCTCGTCGATTCCGAAAGACTCTACGCATAATATGTAGTACGTCCTCCCGCTCGAGTATATCGTGACCTTCCACTTTATAATTTCGGAGTGCGGGCTCTTGATCTCTATCTCTTTCTCTTTAACCCATTCTACTACCTCCATAAATGTCTAGTCTTGTAGTTTAATATGAGACTCCTCGAGCTTTCATATGGAAAGAACGATCGAGCCCGTGTTCTTTCGTTCGTGTCCGGTATGCGGAGGTCCTATAGAGACGAGTAGGCTAGAAGAAGGGCTCCCGTGTTCGAAGCACGACGTGGGTAAGGACCGGTTAGTAAGCATCCCTTTGGAAGAAATAAAGGAGGAGGTAACGAGGAAGGTAGCGCGCGTGGAGAGGGAGTTGAAGGAGTTCGTCGAGTTCTTTAATAAAGCGGTAGGGAACCCCCCGAGAAGCATACAAAAGATACGGATGAAGCGTCTCTTAGCCGGCTTTAACTTCTCCATATTAGCCCCCACGGGAATGGGTAAATCCACGTTCTCTGCCGTAGCCGCGTTGTTCTACGCATCTAAGGGTAAGAAGGCGATGATCGTGTTACCCACGAAAGTACTAGTGAAGCAGATGTATGAGAGGATCGAGGAGATGAGGAAAAGGCTCGGGTTAAACGTGCGTGTGATCGGATACGGCCTAAGGAAGAGGGATAGGGAAGCGGTAGAGAGGGGAGAATTCGACATATTGATCGTAACGTCTACGTTCCTATCGTTCCACGTAGAGAAGAACATTAACTTATTAGAGGTGATGAGGAGGCGCGGGGAGATCTTTCACTTAATTATAGCGGACGACGTGGACGCGATCCTTAAAGGCTCTAAGAACGTGAGGCGTCTCCTGATGCTCTTGGGAATAAAGAAGGAGACCTTAGATAAGGTATACGAAATCTTCAGCAAGAGGGGCCTTACGCCCGAGGATCGGAAGAGGCTCGAGGAGATTAGAAACAAGATACTCTCCGGATCCCCGGAATATACCGTAGGAAGGATAGGTCAGCTCGTCGTATGTACCGCTACGGGACGCGTGGGCCGCAGGGCGCGCGAGTTGTTCGCGTTGTTGAACTTCTCAGTAGGCTCTTCACGCGAGGGTATACGTAACGTTATCGACGCTTACGTGATCTCAGAATTGCGGGAGGAGGAGTTAGAGAGACTAGCGAGGAAGCTTAGAGACGGCATAATAGTGTTCGTTCCCGTAGGCGCTAAGGACCTTATACCTAGGGTACTAGAGATAC
>JAMOTR010000060.1 GCA_027068385.1 Candidatus Heimdallarchaeota archaeon | reverse complement strand
AGGCGTGCACCCTATAGTAGCTCTAGCCTCCGCTTCTACCCCTCCTTATGGCGTTTATGAGCTTACCGTCGCGAACGCGTTAGCCCATAAGCTCTTCCATAAAGAGATTACCGTGGTAGACGCTTGTGGGTTCCCTGTTCCCTTGGCCGAGATAATCATGAGGGTCCGCATACACGTAGAACCCTCAGAGCCTGAAGGTCCGTTCCTAGATATATTAAGGCTCTACGATAAGCCGCGCCCTGGTTATCGCGTGGATTTCCTGGATGTATATGTAAGGCCCGATTACATATTACACGCGCTGTTACCCGGAGGAGAAGAACATAGGATACTCATGGGATTCCCGCGCGAGTGCTCGATATACGAGACGGTATCTAGGGTAGTTCCCGTAAAGGCCGTGTATCTTACCCCGGGCGGAGGCTCGCGGTTACATGCGGTGATATCAATAAAGAAGAGGAGAGAAGGGGATGGTAAGAACGCGATACTCGCGGCCTTTACTGGGCATCCGTCCTTAAAGCATGTGGTCGTAGTAGACGAAGACATAGACGTGTACGACTCTAATCAAGTAGAGCGGTCGATAGCTACGCGCTTTAGAGCGGATAGGGATCTAGTGATAATACCCGGAGCGTCGGGATCCACGCTCGACCCCTCCTCGGACGGAACTATAGCAAAAATGGGATTAGACGCTACGATAAAAGGGAACAAGGAGAGGTTCATCGGGGAGCGGCGGTGAAACCGTGGAACTTTTTGTAGTACCTCTCCAGAGCTAGGACTGCCGGAAGCGGTCTCCCCGTGAGAGCGTATAATAACGCCCCTCCCCCAGTGGAGATCCGATCGAATTTCTCCTCTACCCCCATCATCTTAATTAGGGTACCCAAATGACCGCCTCCTATTAATTTATACGCTTTAGAGGCGGCCATTATTTCCACTAAGCGCCTCGTACCCCGATCGAATCCGGGCTTTTCGAATACCCCCATCGGACCGTTAGCTACGAGTATACGCGCCTCCTCTATGTATGGTTCGAAAAGCTCTATAGTCGACGGGCCTATGTCCAATGGCGGTTCCTTGAGCTCTTCTATAGGTTTCTCTACGCGTTCCCCATGGACCTCTATGGCTCCGTCGACGGGGAGCACGATTTTATCCTCGTAATCTAGTACGGCTTTAGCTAAGTCGCGAACGTCGCTATCGATTTCTAACTTGAAGTATCCTTTTTCCGCTAGTAGAGCGTTCGCTACAGCTCCTCCGAAGAGTATTTTATCCGCTTTATCTTCTTGTAGTAGATACAACGCGGCCCTAAGTTTCGTTTTTACCTTTCCTCCGCCTATTACGAATACCCTAGGACTCTCGCTTGAGAAAAGAGCCTTATTAATGGCCGTTAGTTCCTTCTCCATAAGCCTCCCAGCGACGGCCGGTAGAACCTCCGGAAACCCTACGAGACTCGGCTGAGAACGATGGGCCGTGGGAAAAGCGTCGTTCACGTATATGTTAAATAGAGGAGCTAAACGCCTCACGAATATCGTTTTAGCCGCTTTTTCCGGAGGCATCTCGAGCACCTCTTCGGATAATAGGCGAACGTTATCTAATAATAACACGTCCCCGGGCTTCAACTTCTCTATTCTTCTCCTCGCCTCGGGTCCTATGATGTCGGGAACGTAATATACGTTATCTCCCCGAAGGTCCTTAAGAACATAATAGTGAGGCTCTAGGGACGTAAAGTCGTTATACCCCGGTCTAGATTGATGCGCTAAGATCACTACGCGCGCTTCGGAGAGCTCCTCTAAGGTTGGGAGTATAGCGCGTATACGCGTATCGTCGAGGATTTCTCCCGTACCCACGTCTATCGGAACGTTAATATCTACCCTAAGTAGTACTAGGCGTCCTACTACTAATACGTCGTCGAGCGTAAGGAAGCGAAACATCTATCGAAATACACTGGTGTTGAAAAATCGCTCGAAGCTCTCTTACTGGGGTTCTCGCGCCACAGGCCTTACAACGCTTATATAAGATGCCGGAGATCGTAACGAGCTCCGTATCGGGGGATCCGCATATGGGGCATATAACGTACTCCTGAACGTAATTCTTCAGGACCTGAACGATGCGACTCTTAGGGTGTTGCCCGCGTATTATAAGCTCCTTACCCGTAGTCGTAGCCGGGGTAGCGAGCACCTTAGTGAAGTATTTAGCGATGTGTTGAGGAGGCCTATGTAGAACGTCCGCTATCTCTTTGAAGTTGCGTATCACGGTCTTCTTCCTTCCCACTATCTCTACCTCGGGTACCGGTATCACGAAGCGCGAGCGATGTACTACTTTCTTCGGAAGCTCTTTTCTAGCCTTTTCTAAAAGTACCTTATAACCCTCAAGCGTTCTTCCGAAGTCGTGTTCCATGCTCGCCTCTTAAGGATCAAAAATGAACTTACCTAGCCTTCCTAAGACGGTAGAGATAAGGAGGGAGCTTACCTATAACGGTGTTACGTTTAGCGTTACACACGTTGTTCTTACAGCTAAAGTTTAGAACGGGACCCACGTCTACCCTCCTAGAGTCCTTCTTGGGGGCGATCGTTATAATATGACTACGCTCGGTCATGAGGTACTTACAAATATAGCAAACGTAACGAGTCATAAGCTCGAAACCGTATTTAGGATAAAAACGATACCAGCTCGATGGAAGAGCTTATAGAATTCTTACTTAGAGCGTTTAGGCTTAAGACGTTGGGTAGGACCGGGCGGGAGCTTATAGGAATCCCGAATCCCGAGAGCGTAGCCGATCACACGTTCGGAGCCTCAATAATAGCTATGGTAATAAGCGACGTGTTGAGGTCGAAGGGAAAGAGGGTGAACGTGGAGCGCGTCTTGAAGATGGTCCTGTTACACGACGTTATCGAAGCCGTGATAGGGGACATACCCTCGCCCGCTATGAAAAAGGGTCTAGTGGAGGTAAATGAGCTCGAGGCGTATAAGGAGGCTCTATCGGGATTACCTGAGGAATTATATTCTGAGTATCTAGAGATCGCGAGGGAGTTCCTCGAGGGTAAAACCTTGGAGGCTAAAATCGCGAGGCTCTCGGATAAGCTCGATCAGCGGCTTCAAGCTTATAAATACTATAGGGTGTTCGGTTACGAGACACTAAGACGCTTCGCTCCTTCAGATGCTCCCGTTATCGACGAACTAGAAGATCTCAAAGAGCATATTAAAGAGCTGTTCGAAGACCGATATGGTGATCGCATACGCTTTAATAGTGGTAGAGCGCGGTCATTTAGAGGAGGTTACGAAGAGGTTATCGGAGGTACACGGAGTGAAGCGCGTGAGCGTGGTCACGGGAATATACGACATAATCGCCCGCATAGAGGTAGAGAGCTTAGAAGAGTTATACAAGGTATCGAGAGACATCGACAGAATACCAGGGATCGAAAGGACGCACACCCATGTAGTAGAGAAGGAACGGGTTATCTCATAATGTCCTCCGTGGGGATGTGAATAATGAAAGCGCGCTCCACGGCTTACTCCCTCGCCCTTACGTCCGCGATTTTTACAGCCATTTACGTGACGATGGACACGTTCATCACGCGTTACCTCGTGGGAGACGCTGCGACGTTCGCGGCCGTGTGTGAAATCATAGGCGCTGTAGTAGCGCGGCCTACGATAGCGGTACTACAAATAAGGAGAAACGGCTCTCCCTTAGGGGCCCGGATAGATCCTAGATTTAAGGGCATCACCCTGATACCTAAGAATAGTCTTCTACGGTATCTCGCTACGATAGTTTTCGGAGGACTAGGAACGGCCGCTTATTTCTATGGCGTCTCCAAGTTCTCTCCGGCTACGATGTTACCGCTCCTTCAGCTCACTACGATATACCTACTCATCATCGACGCGCTACAAGAACGCACGAGGCCGAGCATAGCGGAGATACACGCGATATTATCGGTATCGCTCGGATCAGTTCTCGCCACGATAGAGCACGGCGCTATGGATCGGAGATCGGTGCTATTCGCGCTAGGACCTATGAACGTGCTTAATACTCTACGGATATTCTCGATGCAGAGACTAGCGAAGGTGAGTAACGTAGATACGGTAAACTTGCGTTTTCGGATAATCAACGGCCTAGCCGTTACGACAACGCTCTCCGTACTTCCGTTCGTAGATCCTATTAATATAATAAGGACCCTAGGGAACGTTCGGGTCCGGATCCTCACCTCCATAGACATGACGCTAGTATTCCTAGCCGTAGCGCTATACATTCGCGCGCTCGCTTTGGGGAAGATGTCCGTAGTGAACGCTATACTATCGTTCTCTATAGTCTTGGGCCTCCCGATTACGATAATAATGGAGAAGATCATGCCGGGGGTCTTCGGAGGGTTGCCGAGCGATCGGTTAATACGGTTAGTACGCCTCGCGGGAATAACGTTCGTAACGATCGGGGTGATAGACTTAAGCCTATCGGAGATAGCCGCATACATACTCTTACGCGTATCTCCGGGGTACTTAGAGAAGACCTTAGAGTTCCTCAAAGGCATAAAATACGTACGCTCCATAGCCGTACTATCGGGAGAATACGACATAATAGCGGAGGTACGCGTGCGTAGCATGGGAGGGGCCCTTGCGAAGCTTCTTACTAGGATACACTCATACGAGGGCGTTGAAGACATGATAACGCAGATAGTGGTCAAAGAATATGAGCGACATAGCCGTACTGAAGCCTCACGAGCGGAGGCATTCCGATTTTTATTTAGACGTCTACTTGAGGGTAGTAAAGGAGGAAAAAGAGGACCTTCTTAGGGGATCTTTCGGGATCGCTCTAGCGGAGGCGATGTATCGCGAAGGTATCACCGGTAAGTTCTTAGTTATACATTCGGAGTCCTCGGAGGTCGTGCGCGTGTCTCCGGAAGGCCCTATAATATACGCTAGAGCTCTAAAGGATAGGACGCTTTCCGGTGAGGTTCTACGGTTCGGGTGGAACACCCCCGCATATAAACTACTAGGCGTCTCCTTTTTGCGCGATCGTCGGTTCCCTATAGTGGCT
>JAMOTR010000059.1 GCA_027068385.1 Candidatus Heimdallarchaeota archaeon | reverse complement strand
AGCTATAGATGTACTAGACCCCGCTGAGGACTTCACCCTCGACGCGGTTCAGGGATACGACCGGATCTTCACCGGAGACTTCGCCTCCGGAGTATCCCTAAGCGCGGACGACGCTAAGACGTTCATCGAATACATACAGAACGGAGGACACGTGATCGCTATCGTAATGGATACGATATACTACGATGTCGACTCCATAGGTCGTCTATCGTACGCGTTCGGAATATCCTTCGGATCGAACCTCATATCTAGCGGAAACAACCCCGTGCTAGCTTCCCGGAACTCTAGCCTACCGTTCGGAATAAGCGGAAAGATGCCGATGTATGGAATACCGGTCGTACCCATGAACCCCGGAGTACTAGAGCTAGCGACGTACATGAACTTCGTAGTAGCCGCTGCCGCCCCGACGATCAACGGAGGGGCCCTAGTGGTGTTCGGTACGAACTTCCTCTTCGATAACCGGGCCATGACCGATCAGTACGGAGTCTCCCACACCGCGATCGTTCAGAGCGTGCTCAACATAATCACGTTCAACTTCGCCTCCGTCTTCGTGGGATATACCGTGAGCATATCCGGAGACCTAACTCTAGGAGGAACCGTGAACGTTCAGACCACGATACCCGCGATGAAGGTCGTGCACAGCGACCGGGTAAGCTCTGAGGAGGTATCTAACTCCTTCACCGTAGAGCGTGCCGGTCCGAACTCTGTAGGAATTAGCTTCGCGTACGGAAACTATCCGTTCGGCCTCGTGATACCTCTACGGATCGAGCCTTCCGAGTACAACGCTCCCGTGATGTCCAACCCCGTGCAGACCTTGTACACCTCCTCGAGCAAGAACCTAACGATACCCGTAGTGATCACGGACGAGACCGGAGTGGAGACTAACAAGTACGAGGTAGCCGTGTTCGTAATTAAGAAGACCGGACCCATGAGCGTACAGCCCGCGATGGTGTTCTTCACCGGAACCGAGACCAACGTCACGCTCAACATCGTGTTCACCCCCGATCAGTTCACCATCGTCTTTGGAGCTTCTAACAGCGCCCACATCGTGGTCCTCGTGAAGACCTTCGACAAGAACTACAACTACGACACGAAGACTCTAGAGTACGATGCGGTGATCAACAACGCTCCTAAGCTAGACGTGACCTACAGCACCGAGGCCGGAACGATACATCTAAAGATCAAGGTATCCGACGACGACTCTAAGGATAACCTAGTAGTATACCTAGACGGCGAGGTCGTGTATAACGAGACCGTAAACGTGGGCGAGGAGATTTCCGTGGACATATCCGCTGAGGCCGGATCTCACAACGTGACCGTAGTAGCGACCGACCCCGCCGGAAACGTGGCGAAGCGGAGCGAGACGATAGAGGTTCCGAAGTCCGGAATATCTACCACGACCATAGCCGTCATCGCCGCGATTATCGTAATAATCATCATAGCCCTAGCGTACTTCTTCCTCACGAAGAAGAAGGCCTGAGTTTTTTCCGAATCCTTTTACTCTTCTTAGTCGAGTCCTCTTATGCGCGTTGCCGCACTTTTGCTCTTAATTCTCCTACTCGCGCCGATGGCGTACGCTCAGACGAGGCCCGTGATCGCTATTTATTCTCCTATGTATCCGGTCGATGGTCTAGCGGATGCGTTGAACGACACGTACTCGGTAGAAATTATAGATAACCTCACGAGGGCTCGGGGGGCGGACGTGATTATAATACTCGGGCCTCTAAACGTGAGTTATGTAGAGCAGAGCGTAATACGGGGTAAATTAAAGTCCGGAGGCCTCGTGATACTCACCAGCGAGCCTAGAAACGACTCGGTGAGGAAGGCGGTGAACGGAATATTAAAGTCTTTAGGGCTCCCTACCTTGGTATACGACGACGTGATCTATGACTTCATAAGAAACGCTGGGGACCCTATGTATCCTAAAGTAGACGGATACGTGCTATACTCATCTTCGTTGGTGAACCGCACGGACGCGTTACGGAGAAATTATACGATGCCCTCGGGCGTCGCGATGACCAATGAAAGCGTGAGGGAGACGGGAAGGATAGTGCGGGGAGAGGCCATTAAGGTGTACTCTGGAGAGCTCGTGATTTATGGAGGGACGAAGATGTTCTCGGACGAAAAGTTCAACGACAGCAAGACGCGGTTCGACATCAACGGACGCCTTATCATAAACGTAATTAATGAGTTCCTAAAGGAGGCGGAATCGAAGAAGGAGCCCTCGCTCCCCCTCATAGATAAATATCTAATGTACATAGCGATAGCGCTCTTCGTCGTCGCGATAATCAAGACGATAAAGAGCGGTCGCCCTTGATTTTTAGTGAGCCGCGCTCTGTTTATAGGTCGTTTTCAGCCCTTCCATTGGGGACACTTTAAAGCGGTTAGACGGATATTAGAGCGCGAGAGCGGGCTCATTATAGTTGTGGCCGCGGCCCAATATTCTCATACGTTAAAGAATCCGTTTACGGCCGGAGAACGCGTTGAGATGATACATAACACTATCCGCCTTTACTTACCCGACGCGGACGTCGTGGTGATACCCGTAGTAGATATCGAGGATAACGCCTTACGGGTGAGACACTTAGAACGTATGCTCCCTCCCTTCGAGGTAGTTTATAGTAATAACCCGCTCGTCCGTCAACTCTTCACAGAGGCCGGATACGAGGTAAAAAGCATACCGTTGTTTAACAGGCGTGTACGGTCCGCTAAGAGGATTAGAAAAATGATCATAGAAGGGGATCCGTCGCGGGCGGGACTCGTTCCGGGGCCTGTAGCCGAAGTAATTATGCGCGTAATAGACCGCTTCCGTATCTTCCGCGAGACCGACGAGCCGGAACGAGCTTTTTCTCGTGACGGTGGTCGTTTTCTTATGTTCATCGTGTTTGAGGGCATCGACGGTAGCGGCAAGGATAGCGTAATTATGGAACTCGTGAGGCTCATAGAGGGAGATGTAGCGATAACGCACGAGCCCACTTATCGTATAAGAGCTATAATAGGAGAGTTCTCCGAGCCCGAGGCGTTGATGCATCTCTTCGTAGCGGATAGAATCGAGCACGCTAAGTACGTAAAGAAGCTATTAAACGAGGGGAAGATCGTACTTCAGAGTCGCTCCTTCATGTCCACGCTCGTGTATCAAGGGGAGGAAGAAGATCGGGAGAGGATATTAGAGATTAACGAGAGGGCCTTGAGGATCGCGAAGCCGGACGCGATATTCTTCCTCGACGTGGACGTTGAAGTGGCCGAAAAGAGGTTAAAGGGCGACCGCTTTGAGCGTAGACGGGCCCAGGGTAAGCTAAGAGAGCTTCGCGAGAAGTACATAAAGGCGTCTAAACGGCTAAGCGAAAAGGGCTTCAAAGTTTACGTTATAAATGTTAATGGAAAAAGTCCCAGAGAAATTGCTGAAGAGATCGTTTCGATATTAAGAAATGATTTCGGACTACCTCGAAGTCTTGGAATCCGCTTTTATTCTTAGTAAAGAGGGGGAAAGAGGGTTCTGCGAAAGACTATATGAGTATTATAAGAAAGCCCTCACCGTCGATCGTAGTACGAACGACGCGATACTCATAGGGTTCCCGGAGGACCTAAGAGAAGCTATCGTGCCCGCGCTATTAATATTTGATAAGCTCTTCATAATAGATTCCATAGGCCCCCTCCTATGTTCACTCTTCGAAGGAGCGAGGAAGTACCCCGCGTTGTACGGAGAGATAACTCTATACTCATATCGGACTCTTCAGAGGTACTCTTTCTTAAAAGAGTATGACGGCCTCGTGCTCGTATTACCTCCCTTAGGATACGCGGGATCGCTCGACCTTCTAAAGCCTCTAAATAAGGTCGATGGGGTCTTAGATAAGAGCGGCGTGTATAGGGATATAGAAAAGTTAGAGGCGATAGCGTCGAGGGAACTGGGGATGCCTAAGTACTCTTACGATCACATTAAAGCGGCCTACGTATACGGCACCTCCGTATACACGGCCGATAGGAAGATCATAGGTTCCCTAAGCGATTACCTCTCTTTGGAGGAATCCCTAATATACGCGGACGGGATATTAGGAAAGTATAGCATAGCGAAAGACGGTAAGACGAAAACGTTGAGTAGGGAAAAAATAGACGAGATACGCTCCGAATATCCGCCCAATAAGGTCCGTAAAGCGTTGAGGGAAGGATCAAACGAAATCCCTAAGGAACTCAAGAGCGTTTCCTCGTTCTATCCTAAGTATCCCCTAATTAGCGTCTTATACGCGTGTATAGGCGGAGCATTAAACGCGATGGGGGTACCTATACCCGACGTAATAACGATCGTTAAGACGCTATCCTCAGCGCTCGTAGAGTATTTTAGAAACGAGCGTAAGACGTTCGTTAGGTATCATAAAAGCATACCGGGCCTTTATAGGAGGGCGCACGCTAGGGATGAATACATATCGAGAAGGATTAGGGAGTTCTACTCAATACTTTCCGGCTTTTTATAAAAACCTCAAACGCGCCTTCCGCGCCTTCCACCGGGCTTACGAATGTGGTCATGTGGCGTAGGAGTCTCGTCCTCGACGCGTATCACGCGTAGACCGGCGCGAATAAGAGCCCTTAAAGCCGCCTGAGCTCCGGGTAACAAAGTACGCCTACCGATGATCTTGATCTTTACGATCACGTGAGTGATGCCCGCGCGCTGCATCGCTTCCTTAGCCGCGGCATAAGCGGCCTTAGCGGCAGCATAAGGAGAGCCCTCATCGCGATCGTTGCGTACGAAGGCGCCTCCGGATTTTCTAGATATGGTCTCAGCTCCGGACCGATCGGTTATGGTGATGAACGTGTTGTTTTTTGAGGCCCGTATATGGGCCACACCTATCCTATATTTCTTCGGCTTCGCCTGTTGACTCATACCGCCTCACCGCCTTCCGCTTCTTCTTTCATACGCTTTACGAAGGGAGAAGTAGGCTTGAATTCTATCTTATCGTCGATCTTCACCAAGTACCCGGGAGCGTTCACGACGTTTCCGTTCACCATTATGTGCCTATGGACGATAAGCTGCCTAGCCTCCCGTATCGACCTGGCGAGACCCAT
>JAMOTR010000058.1 GCA_027068385.1 Candidatus Heimdallarchaeota archaeon | reverse complement strand
TCTTCTTTAGATAAGACATTTTAGGCCCTAATACGGCTCCGATTCTATTGGGTGAAAATTCTACGAGTATACCCTCCTCTAAGATTCCGTATTCCTCATCCTCGCGCGTCTTCTTCGCTAGAAGTACAGGATTGCGCTTTAGGTCCCCTTGTATGATCTTCGCCCATATCACGGTCCCTATTTCATAACGTTCATCCTCTGAGGGTCTCAAGTGAGCGTAATAAGGGGCCCTTATGTCTACGCGAAGATACGTGGGTTCTTCGGATACGATGATGCCGACGACGTCGTCATAAAGCCTCGGCATATACGGGCCGCGCCTGGGCGTGACCCTATCCGTATTTACCTTGTATAATCCCACCACCGCGGAGCGAAGTTCCCGTTCTCCGTTTTTTCTCATAAGGTACGCACCCATCCCTAACGATGGACTCTCTACGAAGGTCTTAAGATGCAGCCCCGGATAAACGATCTTCGTCGTCAAATTTCCCATCTAGTAACCCTTCCTAAGTGATTATTCGCCTTATTAGGATGATCGTAACGGAGCCCATCTATTTGATACCCGCGGTAGCTCTATCTAGGGAGCCCAAGGAGGCGTTCCTCAACGTCGGCTTCTTAAGCGTGTTTCGCTCCTTGTACATCTCCTATCTACGGTTCGTCTTGGGGACGGACGTGAGGGCGGAGGGGTACTTTTGGGGAATCATCATGCTCGCCTCCGTGTTCCTCTTGTTTTATTACGGGTTCCCAAAGCGTTCCTCTTCGCTCGTATACGCGTTGTTCGTGTCCTATCTAGGACTATTTATACGGTACGTACCGGCCACCGTGAGCGTTTCTTCGCTAGCCATACGCCCATTCATATCGAAGGATAAGACATCACTAGAGGCTCTATCCCATGCTCTACTTTCTGGGGCGCCCGTAATACTCGCCCTCGCCTATCTATGCCTCCAGAACGAGTACTTCTTGATCCCCTCTATTATATTAATGAACTACTTTCTCCTCCTTTCGATCGCCGCGACGATACCAGCGTTCTTCATCTCTAGAGCCTTACTCGGATACGCGGTCGCTTTATACGTATTTATGAACATGCCTAGCGGATATTATGTGATCGCTAAGGCGCTAATCCGGCCCGCCGTTATCGGATCTGAGGCGATACGGTTCGCTATTAGGTTAAAAAGACAAGAGTTCTTAGCCCTCTCCGTGGCCTCCTACGGTCTTTCGATAATAACGCTATACGGGGAACCTCTCCATATATTCCTTGTCGGTATAGTCGCGTTCATCCTCTCGGTCGTCATCACCGCGATCTTTCAGGACATCATAAGCGAGCTTTAATATCTCAACGTAATCGACGTTTTCCTCCTTAAAGCTCGGTATCTGAAGCGGGCACGTGAGGACGTATCCCTTATATTTTCTCGCTACGTAAGCGCGTATCCTTACGTACTCGTTATAATTAGAGATCTTCGTGAACGGATACACACAATCCTCTTCCGGCTCGAGACCATATTCTCTAAGGACGTTTACGATCTCAGGCCGTACGAGCTTCCGGTGGCACGCGAGAAGCGCCTTACCTCTTTTCTTTATACGAACCTTAGGGAGAACGAACTCGTGTACGGTCATTTCGGGCGTCGGGGTCATGAAGCGAAGCTCTTTAAATGCATAGCGCACGCACGGTGATACGTATAATACTAAATCTACATCTAGCGCCTGCTTAGCTATCACCGATAAACCCTCAGAGGCCATAAAGCGGGATCCTATGGAATACAATAGGAGGGCCTTACGCTCGACGCTTAAATCCGGAAGGGTTACCTCGACACCGAGCGACTCCAATACCGATTCTATTACCCTCGCGTACTCTTTAACGCCCAATTCTTCTAACATCGTGGTGCCTATAAGAAGCGACCTCATTCCGTTCAAACGTTACCGAACATTATATAAGAAACCCCTAGAAAAACCGTTATTATCTCCGATGAATGGAGATTCATGCCCGTAGACGTAAAACTCGCTAAACGGACTGAGGAGATACCGGAGTCCGAGATACGCGCCCTATTAAGATATAGAGTTAAGTACTACTTCGCGGGAGGAAAGCCCAGCGTCTTCCCCTACGAGGCCTTCTCTCATATATTAACGGACATCGCACTAGAGATATACGACAAGTTACTAGAAGATAAGGAGCCCGAGGTGAAGGATCTATTCTCTTACGGCCCCTCTGAAGGTATATCGGAGCTACGCAAGGTACTAGCCGACTTCATGAGGCGCCGCGATAACATACCTCTCGATCCCCAGGAGGGCCGGAAGAACGTATTCATCACGACCGGATCCCAGCAGGCGATATACGGAATACTAGACTCGCTAATCGATCCGGGAGACGTGATCGTCACTTCGGCCCCCGTATATCTAGCGTTCGTAAACCCTGCCGTGAAACTAGGGGCGCGCGTGGTAACCGTACCTACGGACCTCAACGGAATCATTCCGGAGTACGTAGACAAGGCCATAGAGGCCGTGAAGCGCGAGCGGGGGGTAAAGCCCAAGCTCGTATACGTCGTAGCGGATAGCGATAACCCTAAGGGAACGACTCTTCCGCGGGAGAGGCGTCAGGCTCTCTTCGATATCGTCGTGAAGCATGGTATATACTTGTATGAGGACGCCGCTTATCGTGAGATACAGTTCCGCGGTGAGAAGATCAACCCGATAAAGAGCCTCGATAAGGATAACGAGTACGTGATCTACGCTAGGACGACTAGTAAGGAGGCCGCCGCCTTACGCGTAGGTTACGTAATACTCCCCGAGAAATTACAGCACGCGTTCCTCACGATCAAGGGATACATGGACCTATGTACCCCCGTCCTCATCCAGCGCTTCCTCGTAGAATACTACACGAAGTACTTCGAGCGCGTAATCGGAAAGGTCGTCGAGGAGTATCGCAAGCGCTATGAGGCTATGGCTAAAGGTATGGACGAGAGCTTCCCGCCCGGAGAGCGTACCGATCCTACCGGAGGGTTCTTCATACGGCGGGAGAGCGAGAAGAAGGACTTCGACGCGAGGCGGTTTAACTATAACGTCGCCATACCCAACGACATCGCCTTCGTTCCCGGACAGGCCTTCTATCCGCCCGTTAACGGATACATGTACGACCCCGAGAGCGACTCCTTAAAGCCGTTGAAGCCTAAGAAGAACACCATACGTCTCGGATACTCCTTCCTAGATCCCGATACGATATACGAGGGTATCATTAAGCTCGGAAAGCTACTACAGGAACACCTAAAGTGACCGATAGTAAAGCCTCATTTTTATAATATTTTTAATACCTCCGAGAGTAGGGGTGCATGAAACGCGAACTTATATTTTTAAGTATCTTTATACTCCTGCTCTTACCCATAACACCGACTCCTCCGAACGTTAACGTTTCTCATTCGTCGCCTACGAGTCACTACGTTTCCTACGTTCCCGAAGCCCTCACGACGCCTACTCACGTATCGATCCCCCAGTTCTTGGTCGCCACCTCGGGTAACGTCACGTACATTTCGGTCGCGGACGTGAACGAAGACGGTCATAAGGACGTTCGGACGATAGAGACGGATGGAACCTTCCGGTACGTGAAGGCGTATCGCTTGGACGGTACGGAACTATTCTCTAAAGAGTTTAACTATAGACCTCTAGCCGTAGAGGTGTACGATTTAAACAGTAACGTGAGCGGAAGCGACTTCATAGTCGTCCGGAGCGACGGAACGAACGCTTACGTGAACGCTTATCATCTCGACGGAACGCCCGTACTCTCCTCCGACCTTATAATCTTTAAGAACAATATTACGGACGCTCAGATAGGATGCGGAAATAACTTCACCTACGTCTTCTATAGGGATAACGACGTCGGTAGCGTACACGTGGTCGCGCTAAATAACAGCGGCCTATCTCTAATAGCTTCTTACGACTTCACCGCTACCTCATACGAGCGGGTAGTTAAAGGGGACGTAAACCTCGTCGTGTTAGCCGGATCCGCGTACGTGGTTACCGTCTCCTATAATCCGACCTCTACGTCCTTCGAGATAAGCTCCTCGAAGATAGGAGATGATTATGATAAGGTGGTAACTAACGAGGACGCTAGAGCTCGGTTAGTACGGGCCGGAGGGAGGTTATACATGGTCTCCTATAGCCCCAATACGGCCGGAGGTTACATATACACGATCGAAAACATAGGGAGCTACCTCAACGTTGGTGCCGGATATATAGTAAACGTCGAGGAAGTTCGGGTAGGGGACGGATCGAACCTCAGGTACTTCCGGCGCGACGTTTCTGGAACACGGTCAAACTCCTCTTACGGATTCTCCTCGACCGTGCTACACATAGGAGAGTATGACTACAACAACAACGGGACTGAAGAGATCGTGGTGTTCACAGCTTCGGGCATGTACACTGCTGCATATAGCAAGACTCAGAACAAGATCGTGGTACATCAAGTATTAACTTACGGTACTACCATACAGAACTTCTACGAGGTTATGTCCGGAGACTTCAACAGCGACGGATACCTCGACTTCATCGTCTTCGGGACCCCCACGGTCGTTATACTAGGAAGATCTTCCTCCGAGCCCTCACTACAGGGAACCATAAGCGTGAGCGTGAAGGAATATGCCGTCGGTGATAACGGCATCTATCTCCTAGATCAGTACGACAACGTATACTTATACGGATACGACGCCACGAAGAAGGCGAACGTCTCTGAGAACGTGATCGGCTTAGATAAGAACTTCCACGACATCGTCACGGCTCATCCCGAGAATAAGGAAGTCCTATTCATGAAGGCCGAAAACGGATTCATCGCCCTTAACGGATCCACCCTCTTACCCGTCCGGTACCTTAAGGCTAATCCCGACATGCGGGTAGAGATTCCTCCCTACTACCTAGTATACGTCTCCGGAGGGAATATGTTCATAGAGACCATCGCGCTCGATCACTCCGCTCCCGTAGTGAACGCCTCACTAGATAGGCCCGGATATAACCCCAACGACGAGGTCGTAGTGAACATCACGGCTTCCGATAACGTGTACGTATACAAGGTTAACGTATCTGTAGG
>JAMOTR010000057.1 GCA_027068385.1 Candidatus Heimdallarchaeota archaeon | reverse complement strand
GGTCCCTAGTCTTTAATATGTACCGCCTCAAGGACTGACCGACGATCACGGGGAGTATAAGTATAAACACTAGAGCCCTTATCACTAGGTATATCGGAACGTGTACGCCTACGATCCCAGATATAAGGTATAGCTCTATCGGAAGTAACACGGGTACGAGGATAAAGTTCACGGCCATGGCGATCGAGGCTAGCTCGATGTCCCCGTCGGATAGGGCCGTGAGCGTGATCGATAACGACGGTCCGGGTATAAGCATGTTGATTAGTAAGCCGATTACGAACTCCTCGTGTACGTACTTTACTATTAAGACGAGTATCAGGGGGGTAACGACGAACGCGTAGAATAGGTTCATCAAGAGCGCCTTCGGGTCGCGTGCGATCTCCTTGATGCGCTCAATACGTAAGTACACCATCATCGGGAAGATCATTAAGAACGCGATTGCCGTTACGATGTAGCCGAAGTAAGGGATCTTCGTCCGATATACCTTAGATAAAATTAACGCTACGATCATCGTGAGCGTACAATATACCGCGAGGTACTTCTTAACGTGCTCCATAGCCCCGCTCATGAGCGATATCAAAAATCTCTTTATATACTTAATTGTGATATCGCTCCATATTTTGTTTGGACGATAGTTATAGATAACGATAGCGCGGATAATAGAAGACGGTCGTACTCGCTTCGCTATAAGTAAAAATAGGAGCTAGGAAGAAAAGAGAGGAAGATATCCCTTAGAGTATTCAATAATTTATATAGAAGTGAATGCCGACTCGAGTATGGCCCTAGTACCGGGAGGAGTTCAGCCGATAATCCTCGTAAAGGAGGATCTCTCTAGAACTCGCGGGCGCGACGCGATGCGTTCTAATATCCTAGCCGTGGTGGCTCTAGCCGATATAGTGAAGACCGCTCTAGGACCCGCTGGACGCGATAAGATGCTCGTAGATCGCTACGGTAACGTGATCGTGACGAACGACGGAGCCACCGTATTAAAGGAGATGGACATCGCTCACCCCGCGGCTAAGTATGTAGTGGAGCTAGCGAAGAGCCAGGAGAGCGAGGTGGGGGACGGAACCACGACCGTGGTAGTGCTCGCTGGAGAGTTACTAAAGCTCGCGGAGAAGCTTCTAGATACGAACCTACATCCGAGCATCATCGTAGAAGGGTATCGTATGGCGATGGAGAAGGCGATAGAGGAGCTAAAGAAGCTAGCCGAGGAGATCGACCCCCGCGACGAGGAGACCCTATTGAAGATCGTGCGCACTACCCTAAGCTCAAAGCTCGCCCCCAGCGATCGCGAGCACATCGCGAAGATCGTCGTGGAGGCCGCTAAGACCGTGATGAGGCAGGTAAACGGTGAGCGGGTACTAAATAAGGACGACATAAAGATCGAGAAGAAGGAGGGAGGATCTATTAAGGACACCATACTAGTGCGCGGAATCGTACTCGATAAGGAGGTAGTACATCCGGACATGCCGAGGCGTGTGGAGAACGCTAAGATAGCCCTAATAAACGCCCCGCTCGAGATGAGGAAGCCCGAGATAAGCGGGAAGATACGTTTCACCGACCCGAAGCAGATCGAGGCGTTCAAGGAAGCCGAAAGGGAGGTGGTAAGGAGGAAGGTAGAGGCTATCATCAAGGCCGGAGCGAACGTCGTGTTCTGCCAGAAGGGAATCGATGAGTACGCTCAGCACCTACTCGCGAAGCACGGGATACTAGCCGTAAGGCGCGTGAAGAAGAGCGATATGGAGGCTCTAGCGAAGGCTACCGGAGCGAAGATCATCACTAAGGTAGAGGACATAAAGCCCGAGGACCTAGGAGAGGCCGAGCTCGTGGAGGAGCGTAAGGTAGGAGACGATAAGATGGTGTTCGTCGAGGGATGTAAGGATCCGAAGGCCGTTACGATACTCATACGCGGAGGTTCTAAGCAGGTAACCGATGAGGTAGAGCGCGCTATTGATGACGCCATAAGCGTGATACGCGACGTAGTAAAGCACAGGCGGGTAGTATACGGAGGAGGCGCTATCGAGGCCGAGCTCGCTAAGAGGATACGCGAGTACGCGAAGACCGTATCCGGGAAGGAGCAGGTAGCTATAGAGATGTTCGCTGATGCTCTAGAGGCCATTCCGAGCATACTAGCCGATAACGCCGGAATCAACCCGATCGACGCGATAACCGAGCTAAGGAGCGCCCACGCCCAGGGCAAGACCCGGGCCGGAATAAGCATCGAGGGTAAGATCGCGGATATGAAGGAGCTTGGTGTCGTGGAGCCTATGATCGTAAAGCGTAACGCGATTCGCTCCGCCTCCGAAGCTGCGATGATGATCCTAAGGATCGACGACATACTAGCCTCTAGGCCTAAGGAGGAGGGAGAAGAGAAGGGTAAGAAGTGATTTTTCAGCTGAATCCCCGGCTCATCACCGAATCAGCCCCGGTAAACGCTCATCATATCGTCTCTCTTACTTTCCGCCCCTCTTCACCATATATTTGTAACGCCATCTCCAAGAGCATCGCGGCACGAGTCACGTACGTGGCGTACTTACTATCGCCGGGCTTCACTATGATCTCTTTGTTCTTCTCATCCATATATAAGCGTATGAGACCTCTAGAGTGCATTACCTTAACGGGTACTAAGAATGCGGGTATCGGTTGGGTGTTTACTAGTAACTTATTTAAGTACGGGCAATCCTTGGGGTCTTCCGTACATGAGTCCTCGGGATTTAGCGGGTTCTCGCACATACCGAAGCGGTAAAACGGACACTCCTCGCCTCCCTGAAGTTGTTTTTTATACCGTTCTAACCTTAGTAGCGAGGTCTTTCTCACGGCCTTCTTGTACGCTGTTCTCACGAGTTCTGAGATGTCGATCGGTTTCATCTTCGAGGATTGAATTTAGCTTAATAACGGGAAGCACGACTCATGAAGATTAACGTTAGAGAGAACTCGATTTTATACATAGAAGGGCCCGCTGTGGTCAAAAAACTCAACGGAACGATGATTATCGCTGGGGCGGAGTTCGAGAGCGTGATCATACCCGCTAATAAGGGAACGTCGTTGTGGTTTCCCGACGGTGGAGAGGTAGAAGTGATGCTCATGGAGGGAGGCTCGATACAGGGAACTTCTATGGAGAGGCCTCGGCCGAAGGGACGGGACGAGGCTTTGGAGGAGGTTTCGGACCGGAAGACTTTGATGGTGATCGGCCCCGTAGACGTCGGCAAGAGCTTCTTCACCGTGCTAGCGATCAACCGCTTGGGCTTCGATCGGCTCCTAGATACGGACGTGGGACAAGGCGTGATATCCCCTCCTACGACTATAGGATTATCTAGAATTGAAGGCCCGATACCGTTCCTCTCTTACTTAATAGCCGATAAGATGTACTTCGTAGGCTCCACGTCCCCCAAAGAGTTTATGCCCGTGTTCCTCTCCGGAACTTATAGGCTATACTCGGAGGCTTCGGGGAAGATAGTGATAGATACTACGGGGCGGGTGGACGGATACGGGGCGCGGTTGAAGGTAGCTAAAGCCGAACTGCTCGGTGTAGACGGGGCCGTTATAATAGAGCCGGAGGGGATGAGTCTAGATCATATTAAGAAGGCCTTAAAAGCTCGCGGGATCGAATACGTTACCATACCTCCGCTAGAGAAGGTTACCGTACGTAGTAGAGAGGCGAGGCGCGAGATAAGGAAGAGCTTATATGAAAAGCGGCTCGTGAACTCTTCGGAGAGAGTAGTTCCTTTAGATATAATATATGGAACGGGGAGGACGGACGAGTTCATATCTAAGCTTAGCGAGAGGCTCGCGGAGAACACCGTAGGGATCCTAGTGGGACTAGAAAAAGACGGCTTATGCGTCGGAATCGGATATCTCACGGAAATAAACGTTGAGGAAAACTCGGCTAAGATATTCACACCCGTGGAGGAGTTCGACTTCGTGCGCTTGGGATACATAGTACTAGACTTAGAGACCATGCAAGAAACAGAAAGAAGTATACTAGAAGGGCTCTTACGACGTTTTTCCTCTTAAGTATAGCATGAGCGTGAGTTCTTCTTTAAGCGTCGCTATAGAGCGGCGGAATCCGTCTAGCTTATGTCTCAGCTCCTTCACTCCCGTATAATCTATCTCCCGTAGAGAAGTATATAGGCGCTCCATGTCCTCTAAGATCTTCATCGCCTCCTCCAAACGCCCCTGTCTAGCTTCCTCTATAGCTCTACGGCGGAGCTCTCCTATTAGATCCGCCATACCCAGAACGTAAGATTCCGGAAACTCGCTCGTCCGCTCTAAGAACGCTTTTTCTTCCACATACTTTAGGTACCCCCTCGCCTCCACGAGCTCCTGTTCGAGATGCACGACTCCATTATACATCCGGGGATGCTCGGGAAGCATGTTCTTATAACGCTTTAACGTGGAGGAGGCCTCTTCTATGAGCGTCTTTGCCTCTTCTATTTTGTTATGGTGTATCGCTAGTATCGCTCTACCGCAGTTTCTTATCGCTTGAGCGACCTCCAAGTTAAACACGTCACGAAGCTCGCGCTTCTTTCTTATCGCCTCGTTTAGCTCTTCTACGTCCATGAAACTTTTAACCCCTCGGAATATTAAGAGCGAGAGATGATGAGTGAGTCCAATCCTGACTTCGGGATGATGTAGAGGAGGTGATACTGATCATAAAAACCTATTATAGAACCTTCTGCACGCCCTGCCCACGTACTGTTCGATCATCCTTATGTATCTCTTGTATTTAGTGTATCCGAGGAGCCGTAGGACTATTAAGGCCGCTAGATACGGTCCGGGTAGTATTATGGAGTGCATGAGCTTTATGGATATCACGTTAGCGGCGATAAGGAGTATCGCTACGGGTATCCGCCTATTTCTCCGAGAGAGAACCACGAAGAACGCGGTTATTAGTATCTGAAGCGGTATCCGGAACCGGAAGAGTTTACCGAAGGAAGCTATGAGGAAGCGCCCGGGATCCCGGAACCGCCGGTATCCTAGGAGTATAGTAACGAGGCCCGCCACGAACTCGCGCATCATCGCTAGAGAGAACATAGCGGCTAGAGCTATGATGAGATACAACACGAAGTAGCCTACGGAATATTTATCACTCACCACGTTCGATCCCAAGTATACCTTCTCTCCTGATATCTCGGTATACGATAAGGAGAACTTATAATCGGCGGGGGTGATGCGTACGGATCCGCTATAATGCCGGTAATCGTTATCGTACACGATCTCGCTCTTTACCTCATAAGAGGGGTTCTCCGCA
>JAMOTR010000056.1 GCA_027068385.1 Candidatus Heimdallarchaeota archaeon | reverse complement strand
CAAGAGCCCGAGGGATAGAACGGATAGGAATAAGGCGCCCTTGTGTTCGACCGGGAGGACGCTTACTACATAATATGAATAATACGTGGCGATAAAGTAAGCGAAGGAAACGATCCTCGGGATTAGTTCGGAGTCGAGGGTGAGGAGGAAGAGCGCGACGCTTGGAAGGAATACGAGAAAGAATACCGTATGAAGGAATACCGGATGGCGTTCAAAGAGCCGGTCTCCCAACGGCCGAAATAACGTAAGGAGATACAGTAAATACGCCTGAGGTATTAATATCCGCCTTAATACCCTCGCGGCTTTTCTCCGACGTATGACGCGAAACTTAACCTCTACGTTCTCAAACCTCTCGGCCGCTTCCCCGACCCTCATAATACATCTATACCTCACTCGTCTCTAGAATGATCGAGAGGCTATTAGAGCTAAACGACGAAGCTCGTAACATATTATCGTCCCTAGGGGCTTACGTCGAACTCGATCGGGACGAATTCTACGTGTTCAGCGACGTACACGGATACGTAAACGCAGCGTTAACGGCTAAGAAGCTCGTAGAAAAAGGCTCGCGCGTGCTGATGCTCGGTGATTATACTACGAGACCTAAGGCGTGCATAAAGCCAGGGGAGGACTCCGTAAGGGCGCTCGTGGAATTATATGACCTCTTAGTACGTTTTCCCGATAGGCTAGTACTACTACGCGGGAATCATGAAGACGTAACGATGCACTTCTCGAGCGCTTCGCTGCTCTTAAGGGATATCTTCGTTCATTTAGGAAAGGGAGAGGTCGATGCAAAAGAGCTCATAAGGATAGAGGAGGAGCTAGTAAGGACGATGCGTGAGATGCCCCTAGTCGCCCTAAGCGAGCGTGGAATCTTTATGCACGGGGGACTTCCCGTGGTAGATCTACCGCGCGACTTCTTAAGCGTTCTAAAGAAACCCGAAGATGTATGTAAAAAACCGTTCTATGAGATAGTACGGAACGCCCCGAGCACGAGCGGGGAGACCGAGGTGAACGGAGGGATAAAGTTCTCGTGTCTAGGCGACCCCATGGTCTCTCACTTATTCGGGAATGACGTGGTAGAAGAGACGCTAAAGATATACGGAAGGAGCTTTGTCCTAGTCGGACACGTGCATCCTCCGAGCGGATTTAGGAGATATAGGAAGCTCCGTAACGTGTACTCCGTATGCTCCTCATACGCCTCATGTAGCGTAAAGAGTCCTAAGATAGCGCGGATCAAAGGGAGTAGGGTAGAGGGGATAAAACTCGAGCGATCGCCTCTAAGATAAAGTTTAGAACCTTGTAGAGCAAGTTCGCGTCTACGTTACACGGATACAAGTCCGAGAGGGTAGAGAGCGCTTCCTCTATGATTCCCTTCGTTTTTTCTATTCCGCGTCTTAACCCCTCTTTTCCCCGTCTGTTCTTTAATATCGAGAAGTATAACGATAGAGCCTTTAAGATAAGATCGAGCATAGACGCGGTCCTCTCATGTATCGAGGACGTCTCGTAGAATAACTGCGAGAGGTACTCTAGAGCCTTTTTATACCTAAATTTTAAGGCGTAGAAGGAGGCGAGTAAGAACAACGAATATATGAGCTCCTCTTGGAGCTCGACCGTGAGCTTCTCTCCTTTTATGCTTCTAAGCACGAACCTTCTTGTTGATTCTAAGAACGATATCGCGCGCCCAGGATCATTTAGCGCCATAATTATCGCGGCCCTGTTCGCGGCCTTCATGAGGATCGCCTCATTAATTCCGAGACGCTCGCGGCTCTCCGCGGCTATCCTTATCGCTTTAACGTAAAACTTCATCGAGGAACGCATGTTCTTCTTCCAGAATATATCTCCGATTAGGATCAACGCATTAGCGAGCTTGAGTTTATCGTAGGGTTCGATCCTCCTTATTAGCTCCTTGGCCCGATAGATAGCGGCCGGATAATTATCCTTAAGGAGCTCTATGCGCGCTAATAACTCAAGAGCCTCCTCGACCGGGCCGTTTTCCTCACGTACGACGCTCTCCGCTTCCCTTTTAGCCTCCTCAAGCCTGCCTAACGAATACAGGATCTTAGCCCTCACGATCCTCCCCCTCGCGCGGATCTCTTCGTCCTTAGAGTGTATAGCTTTCTCCGTCTCCCTTAGCGCCTCCTTATTCCTTCCTAGTATGTATAACAGCTCAGCTTTATACGGGCTTATCTCCGGTATATCGACGTCATCGAAGATCAAGAGCGCCCTGTTCTCTACGTTATAACGTAAGGCTATGTGGATTACGTCGCGGGATATTTTCTTAATATACCTTAAGAACCGCTCACCGTGCCTCTTATAACACTCCGCGGCGGTCTTGAGGGCTTTATGTAACGCTTGTAAGCCTTGTTCTACTCCGCGGGACCTCCTATATGCTCTTAGATACGCGATCACCACGCCCGCGCACGCTAGATCCGTATCGAACTTCCCCAACGATTCCGCTACACGATCGGCCTCACTCAAGCTTTCCACTTTAGCCGCCTTCGCGACGAGGCTCCGAATCTTTGGCGGTCTCATATGCAAGATATAATCCGCGGCTTCCCTAAGGCCAAGCCTCCCCTCGAGGATCGTCAAGCCGTATACGCACCTAGGGTCGTGGGAGTTCTTCAAGAATTCCTCGATCGTCTTAGCGCGAAAACACTTTGGAACGAAAAATCTCAATTTCATGGGTTTATAAGAGAACGGAGCTCTTCGATTTTCCTCAGTACCGTAATATAATAGAAGGATTACTATCATGCTTATATCCGCCATACTATCGCGGCTCATAATCTCCGGAGTAGCACGCTTAACGCACGAGGAGAGACTATGGAGGATCTTATTGTACACGGCTCGGATACTAGGAACTGCGGCGATCTTGGACTCGTTAGGCCTATACGTTACCGTGCCCCTATCTATCTTCTTATCTTTATATGGTCTCCTAAAGCCGCTGAGGATAGATAAGGAGTCGTTATTCGTGTACGCTTTATCTCGGCTCTTGCTCTTGGATCCCATACCCTCTCGGGATAACTATACGATGTACGCTCCAGTAGTTTACTTCATAGTGACGCACGACCCCCGCTACTATCCAGTAGAGATACATAACGCTGTGGCCGTAGGAATGTTCGCGAGCGTTTCTCGGCCTTACATATTCTTGGGCCTCGACTACTTAAGGACGCCCCTAGCGCGGGCTACGCTATCCTTCTTATCGTTATATCAGTACCTTAAGGAACATACGAGATCGAAGGTACGGCCGCTCGCCCTGTTAGCTATTCCCTATCGGGCTTATCACGTGGTGTATCATCCTGATTACATAGATCGGCTCTTCGCCCTAGCCGCGATAGAGTTCGCTCGCTCTTATCTTAATCGCGACCGTGACGCTCGGATAGCCTTCTCCGTATATGCTATAGCGA
Source organism: Candidatus Heimdallarchaeota archaeon (assembly GCA_027068385.1). Classification (GTDB taxonomy): domain Archaea; phylum Asgardarchaeota; class Njordarchaeia; order Njordarchaeales; family JAMOTR01; genus JAMOTR01. The sequence goes on along the minus strand of JAMOTR010000056.1, from coordinate 2,071 downwards.
AGCAGTCCCGGATACCTCTACTCATCGTACCGATAGCGGGAGCGTTTCCGCAGATTTCTCTAGCGATAATAATATTATACGTTCTACGCGCTAACGCGTATCAGATCGCGCGGGCTCTGCCTGGGATATACATATTATTAACGCATAAGCCCAGAAGGGTAAAGCCGTTCCTGCACGCGCCCTCCTTAACCCCTTTAATAATTCTCTTAGCTAGGAACGTATACATCTTCGGACGGCCTCTAGGAGGTTCCATGCTCAGCTTCGCCCCTTATCTTAAGCCGCGGTTGAGGGAAGCGATCGAGTACTTATCGCGCTATTCTCAAGGGAACGTCGATCGGAGGTTGAGCGTGATCGCGTTCCTAGCCGCGTATCTTTCTCTAGGAGGCTTATCGAACGTCCAAGCTTACTCTTTGGGGTTCGTATCCCCCAAGGACGACGTGCTCCGGCTCCTAAGCGCGTACTTCGTGTTCCGGAACTCGATTATCATCTCTTATCCGAGACAAGCGATAGCGTTTCGGATATACCTCATAGCCGTAAATTCGGACCGTCGGTGGCTTCGGTTACCTACAGTAGCTACGCGCGTTTATTCTCTAGCGTTCTCCGATCTATCACTGTCTCCACTCGCGTTAATCGCGATCTTCGTCCTCTCAGTGATCGCGCTAGATCATATCTATAATATAAGGAGCCCACCTCGCCTCCGTCCCCATTACGTGTTCCTACCTATAGTAGTCCTAAACTTAGCTACGTACGCGTATTATGCACCGTACGATTTCTATGGAGAGCTCCGTGCTCGGTCAGAGCGGATTAAGGAGAACATAGACGGAAACTTGCTCACGACGTTATCCCCGGGATACATAGACGGGCGGCTCGTACCGGAAGTTCGCGTATATCAAGTGATGAGGGCATACGAGTTCTATCGGCTAAGGGGATTACTAGAAGCTAAGAGCTTATACGATCTCGAGGAAGAGCTTATAGAGCTGCGCATCGAGGCGTTCGCTCGGGCCGCTTATGATAAGAGGATTAACGAAACTACGCTCGATTTCCTCTCTACGTTCCCCGGTGCGATGTTTCTATCGGACGCGTTCGAGTTCCACGACGGGATCATGTGGACACTTATACGCGTAAAGTATAGCCGGTATTACGTAGTATATGTGGATCTCAACGGAACGCGTTATTATGGTTGTGGCCTTACCGGTAAAGGACACACGTTCGAAATAGAGATAATCACGGACGCGGAGGTGATATCGGTATATTCGGGCGCTGAGAGGTTAGAGTTCGTCCAGCACGGTCCGGTGGTGAAGATATATGGGAATAACGTGCACAAAAAGGTCACGATATACACGTCCCGTGGTATCATCGCTCTAGACGCTCTATGCTTATGTCGGTAAGGTCCAGGAGATAGCGAAAAGCCTCTTTGCCGCGTAGTCCCGAGAGTTCTCCGGACGCTAAGTGTATACACGTGAAACGTCTACTTAGAGATTGTACCGCCCCTCTTTTTAGTATCGCGTAAGGGACCGGATCGGAAGTGTGTCTACGACGAAGGGTGTCGGTACAGTGGTCGCACGTAACGACCCGCCGATCGACGTCCTTAAGTTCATGTAGAGCGTAACTCCGCGTCTTTTCTATCCGAAGTAGTGCGTTCACTTTATCTTCTAAGGAACCGGCGTGCGAATACGTGTCGGGAGCCTTAAAGTGGAGCACTACGACGTTTCCCGTAGCCTCCTTTAGTAGCTCAACTACTTTCTTCGACCCGTCCTTGTCGAACTTTAGCTTCCCCTTCGGTGATAAGAAGCGCGCCCCGATGGCCTTCGCTATTCCCCTTATTACGGGTACCGGGTCTATGGATACTACGGTATCGACATGCTTCTCTAGGTACAAGCGCGTGCTCGCCCCCCTTATTAATATACCAAGAGATTCCCCTTTGAGAATCTCGTATACGTCTTCGAGGAACCCATCGATCCTATCTATTCCGGTAGGTCTCGGGTTCTCCCCCGTCCTTTTAGGGTCTACGTCCCTTATCCTCCTAGGATCAACGTTTAGCTCCTTAAACACGATCGCCCCTCTGTAACCC
>JAMOTR010000055.1 GCA_027068385.1 Candidatus Heimdallarchaeota archaeon | reverse complement strand
GGATTCTTAAAAGAGGAGGCGACCGCTCGAGTTTTTATTAACGGTTACGATTCATACGTCGACGATCAGTACATGTTCTGGAGTTATCTAGCGATTCGCCTCCGATGAGGAGCTATATGAGCGGATACCGAAGTTCTCCGTAGCGTTTTAAATGCCATACTGCTCAAATCGATCGCTAGGTATCACGTTTCTCGCGAGGTCACATAAGCCGAGGTAGGAGTGGAGAGAAAGGGAACACAATCGAGGTACATCTACTTAATAGAGGAAAACGTCGACGTAGAAGCGCTAAAAGGGAGCGGCCTGCGGGACGATCACGATGCTCCTATACGCTCTTGTAGAATCCGGTTGTAGGGATATCGCGGAGGCGCGAATCTAAGGGTCTTTATATGTACGTATATTAAGATAGTACGATGGTATTTTATTCTCGAGGCGTTAAGCGTTATAGGATGATGATCGGCACTCGGGTCTGAGGGGGATGATGAGGTCTTGCCCTCGCTGACGTTAAAGGAAACGAGAAAGAAATTTAGACGTGTCCTCCTTTAAGAGATAGAGCCGGGGTGGCCGAGCCAGGTCAAGGCGCGGGCCTGCTAAGCCCGTGGGGCTTCGCCCCGCGCGGGTTCGAATCCCGCCCCCGGCGCCACCGAAAATTAAAAGAAGCTGATCATCCTCCTGTTATCTCTTATATTTAAGTTTAATGGTATATAACTAGAGAATGAGATTGCTAAAGCCTCTTTTAGAGGAAGCTAGACAAATCGCCGAAGAAAGAAAGAATTGGGACTCTCAGAAGCGGATCAAGCATCTCAACGAGCGCATAGAAAAAGCCCTAGATGATCCTATTACGGAATATCTCTATCGGACTATAGGTAGGGAGCCCCCGAAGAGCGTTGATGACCTCTTGCTTAAGGATGAACGCGGTCTCCCTCACCATCGTTTCGATTATCGGCCTCAGTACATGGACATAGCCCTGAACGAGATGAGAGAGCCTTATCTAAAATCGTTCGTGAAGTTATACTCGTCCGGAACGGTGAGACAGAAGAAGGTAATAATCCCAACCGATCGGTTCTTGGACCGCTTCTCCGCTTATTATAGGGCAACGATGAGGTACGACGTTACATTAGCCCCCAAGAACCCGGTAGCCATAGTGTTCTACGGCGGTCCTTCTCACATTATAACGGAGGTAATTAAAAACGTTCTAGAGACGCCCCTAAGGATCGTGTACATTCAGGATATCATCGATAAGGGATTCCCTGATATAGGTCCGGTCGATCTCGTCGTAGCGATATCGTCGTATCTCGACGTCGCCCTTTCGAAGGGACTTAAACTAGCTGACGAAGCGGACGTGATATATACGGGAGAGCCTCTAAGTTCGGGATTACGCGCCCATTTAGAGTCCTTAGGATGTAGGGTATTCTCCTTGTACGCCTCCTCCGAGACCCGGATAAGTGCCTTCGGATATGATGGCGAAATGGAGATTACGCCCGAAGTTCATCAGATAACGATCTCTAAACCTTTATCGTTCGAAGAAGAGACGCGTCGGGAGACTATGTTCATATGGGATTATAACGAGATGATCAAAGATAAGCTAGAAGGCCTCGTGAAGCCTTATTATACGTTCCCATGCTCCCCTCTTCTCGCTAACGTGGACGTGGGCGATATGGTACGGATCGTGGGCAAGAACGAGCTCGGTATACCGAAGATCGGGTACGTAACGAGGGCGAACAAGTTCGTGAAAAATTATCCGATACCTCCCTACGGTAAAGCCGACGTAATTATATCACCGTACATGCGTCACGGGTCCTTCTTCCTTCCAATAGCCCTAGTGAAGGAGTTCATGCGCATAAAAGGGGCGCGTTTCTTCATGTTGTACTATCCTAATAAGGGATTCGTTATAATTACGGACGCACCCGTGAAGGAGGAAGAGTTACTATATTATATCTCTAAGGATAGGAGGGCCGATACGTTAAGCGCTATTAGCAACAAGCTTAAGGTTAAGATAGTATATTGTCCGGAGGCTGTGCGCGCGTACTTTAAAGAGCACTCTAAAAAGCGCTACGAGGGAGTGATACTCATAAGACGGAAGGAGTTCAACGAAAAAGCTCCCTGTGCTAGCGACGTCGTTTTTTGAACTCTATTCTTATTCCTAGAGCCTTACTTACTAAGTCCTCAAGGGACTTTAGTACACCTTCGCGGGGTATATCTAAGAACACGGGAAACGGTTTCTCCCTCATGAACTCCGCGACCATGTCCCTCACTTTCGCGTATAACTCAGGGGTCATGATCACGATCGCCACATCGGGCCTCACCGCTAGGCTCTTCACGAGGCGCTTTAGGTGTTCCTCGTCCTCCGGAGGCACGTAGTATACTTCCCTAATTCCGGCTAAAGAAAACCCTATAGCGTCGTCCATATCCCCTATCACTACGATCTTCATCCGAATCACCTCAGTATCTCCTCGGCTATTCTCTCGGCCGCCTTTGGTACCTTATGCTCGAGGGACTCGAGCCTCTTAAGCTCCTCCTCCTTCCGCTTCCTGATCTTTTCCACCTCCGGCTCCGCGATCTTCTTCGCCTCCTCCTCTATCGGAAACTCTAAGCGCTTAGCCTCCTCGATGATCTCTTCGGCCTTCCTCTGAGCCTCGCGTATAATCCTCTGAGCCTCCTCCTTAGCCTTAGCTACGATCTTATCCGCCTCTAATTTAGCCTCCTTTATTACGTCTAGAACCTCGCTCATACGTATCGCTCTACGACGCGGAATTTCAGTCTATTCGCTTTGTAGAGTTCCTCTATTTGATCCGCTATGGGATTACTCTTAGGTATCTTAATGTTCCCGCTCTTGTTTATGCGTCCGATGAAGAGCGTTCCCTCATCCGAGTATATTTCTACTACCTTCCCCGCTAGGCTCTTATCGAACTTGAGCATCACGTACTTCCTACGCTTAGAGATACCTACGGGCTTAAGCTCCCCGAAACCGGAAGTGGGCCTTATAGGGACTACGAACGTCTGTTCTCCGAACGTGTATATCTCGTACTCTACGTTACCCGTGAGGAAGTCGCGCACCTCTATCACAGGCCTCGCTAGGTCGCGATCGCGCATTCCCGTAGGGACTTTTACCTTCATCACGAGCTCGTAAACCTTCGAGACGTTTCCGTCCTTGATGAATATCACGGTGTCTATCACGCTTGGAATGAGTCCCACGTCTATGCGTCCTATGAAGCGTTGAATAGCGTCTATCGGAGCGGTAGCGTGAATCACTCCGATCATACCTATACCCGCGAGGCGTAGGTCTACGAACAGGTTTATGTCCTCGGTCGTCCTCATCTCATCGAATATCGTATAGTCGGGTCTGGATAAGAGAAGTATATCGCGTATCTCGTCCGGATCCGCGAAGTGCTTCGAGTAGCTCGTTACGGAAGGAGGTAAACGCATATCGCGCGGGCTTTCTATGGCCTTAACGATACGATCTAAGGAGGCGTAGAACTCGGCTAACGCCTGCGCGAACGTGGATTTACCGGCTCCCGGAGCTCCCGCTATAAGTATACCCTCAGCGCTTTTTTCTAGCCTCTCTATGAGCTTCTTCGGAAGGTTATAATCGGATATCTTCTTCCTCGCTACTGGCTTCACGATCGTAATTTCTATCCCATCGCTTAGCGGGGGTACCGTGATCGTAACGCGATAGTCGCGTAGCTGTATGAGCATACTATAGGGCCTCTCGGACTCTATGTAGCCGCCTCCTTCCGGAGACCTAGCGCGTTCGACGATCTCCTTCATCACGCGCATGATCTCCTCCCTAGTGATCGGCTCCTCACGTAACACGTTCATGCTCCGCGCTCCAGGGAATCCGCGCTTAGCGATGGGCGGGGCCCCCTCTTTAAGATGTACGCTCATAGTTAGGTCGTCGAAATAATCCTCGAAGGTCATGCGTCCTTCAGGTATTCCGCCTACGAAGAGATAATCGAGTCCTATGGCTTCAGCGATGCGCTTCTGTACCGGATCGGCCGTGACGAGCGTGACCTTTCTCAGCCTAGCCACTTCGCGGGAGGCTTCTACGGGATCAGATATCTTCGGCTCTTCGACGACGATTACCTCGAGCTTTTCCCTCATTTTAGATAACTCATTAAGTCCTACATACCCGGGCGCGAGTCCTTTACGAGCCATATCCTCAAGATGACGTATTACGGCCTTATGTACGAACACTTTAGACCCCTCGGGTAGCTCCTTAGAGGGTTCCGCGTATATTAAGGCGGAATTATCAACGACGTATTCGGTCATCACAAACGTTGTTATACGTATTTTTCCCACTTGCTATCATCATCATATAAAGGGTCCCTAAGAAGAAAACATAAAGTGAGAAAAACTCGTGTAATTAGGGGCGGGTAGCTCAGCCAGGAAGAGCGCCCGGTTTGCAACCGGGAGGCCCCGGGTTCAAATCCCGGCCCGTCCACCTATACAGCGTTCAACCTATGATCCCGCTCGTTACCACATATGAGACACTTAATTTTCCTGCCTACTACTTCCGCGTTAGCTCCGGGGAATACTACGTTCTTGCATTTAGGACACGTGAACATCTCGACTACCTCGGGAACCTTTACCTTATGTATATGTGCTATACGCCTCAATAGGACACCGTATTCCCTAGCGATCTCGACGAGTTCGCGATCCCCGTTCGCGATAGCTTCCTTATACGTAGAAAAAACCAGGCGCGTGAGCTTCTTTATCCTACGTATAGCGATCCTTCTTCTCTTCTCTAATACCCTACGCGGCCGCGGTTTCTTACGCCTCATGAGGAGCTACGTTTGAAGTATAAGTATAGTAGGATCGGTGTCGCGCCTATGGCTCCGAATATCACCGATAATATCGTGGTAGAGGATCCCATGCCCATCTGGTTTAATATGTTTAGGAGTAACGTAGGAGAGAACACAAGGGCGATCGCCCTCATACTTATCTGTTGAACTTCACGCGGAACTCCCGCAGAACCGGCGGGTACCGATCTATAGCGTGCCGTGTATATCGCTACGTTTCTCTTCTTCCCATCCTCCGATATGAGAACGTCCGTGTCGTCGTACGATACATAATTCCCCCTTTCGTCCTTTAGCCTCCCGAGCCTCACGATGAGTTCGCGGTCTCCGAAGCCGTCCGGTATTATCCGCACAGGTATCTCTACTACGTTTGATTTCGGATCCTCTATCTCTTGCACGGCCGGTACGACGTAATCGTCACCCGTTATGAAGACCCTAAAGGAGCGGGTTCCGTATATCTCTTCTATCTTCTTTACGTTTATCTTTAATAGAGCCCTGGTAGGAAGCATTTCCTCGAAATAATCCGGGTCGACGGGTTCTACCCGTACGATCTTCTCTTCTTCTTCCCTAACCTCTACATGTTCTGGGGACACTATTGGGGATATGGCGGCTATGATGAGGACGATCGAAGAGAATATCATCGTGGCTAGAAATAACTTCGTGCTCGCGAGTAGAACGCCTAATAGGAACGTG